>NZ_JBUPVZ010000012.1:0-124576 GCF_055486375.1 Bacillus sp. 11C | reverse complement strand
CAATCACCGATAAACTATCGGCAATTGGCTGTTTGAAAGGTGTTTTGATCCCTGTCTCAAAAACGGGGGTCAGTCCCTTGAATCTGGACGCTTTTTTCTATGACAAATGCTGCTTGATGCCCGCTTCTGTAATTTGTGAATGTGAGGTATGCCATTTCACTTCACCGTTTTGGATGACGAAAACCTGAGGGCTTTCATGCTTTACGCCGTATGTTTCTGCGATGAAATTTGACAGCGGCCGGGCTTCTTGTACTTGCAGATAGTAAGCCGGCACATCCTCATGCTGATTTGCAAAGGCAACAAACTCATGAAATGCTGCCTGGCTGATCGGACATGTGGTACTGTGTTTAAAGAAGACGAAAGTGCCTTCCTGTTCTGCAATCCGTTTAAATTCTTCCTCAGATTGAATAAGCTGTTTTGCCATGGCTCAAGATCTTCCTTCCCGGCTCAGCGATTGATATGCTCAGCCTGTTTTTGCGCATCTTTCAGTTCGTCTTTTACATCTTCTTTCGTTTGAAGGACCTGATCTTTTGTTTCGCCGGCCGCCTGCATCGCTTCTTCTCTCATCTCTTGCATATCAGTTGATGAATCCGTTTTTGCAGTTTTAGACCGGTCTCTTAAATCCTTCACCTTGTTCATGATCTGCCCTGACTGATCCGCTACAAGCTGTGTGATGTTCGATGTTTTGTCTTTTGCGATGCTGACATATTGCGTGCCTTTTTCCTTCGCATCTGCCGTCATTTTGTCAGTTTTGTCCCGCAAAGCAACAGCTTGGCTGCCAAGATCGTCACGAAGTTCTTTGCCTGATTTCGGCGCTAGAAAAAGAGCGGTAGTGGCACCGATGATTCCCCCGATTAAAGTCCCGATTAAAAAATCTTTACTATTAATTCCATCTTTGCTCATCATTATTCCTCCTCATAGTGTTTTTTCTCTTACAGAGCTGACTTTTTCTTTTGCTTCCATTTCTCCCAAATTTCCATCGCTGCTTGGCTCCATGTGACAACTTGATTGATCTTGTCTTGATTTTCTCTTACTGATGCCGATACAGACCCCGCCGCCTGTTTCATGGATGTATTGAACTGCTGTACAGAAGTTCCCACCCCTTGAACAGCATGGACGACCGTGTTCAACTTTTCTGATTTTTCCTGAATATCTTCAGCCAGGCGGTTGGTCTTATGTAAAAGCTCGGCTGTTTCAGTTGTGATGCCCTTCATTTGTCCCTCCAGCCCTTCGAGAGTGGATGCGACATGTTTTAGGGTCAGCTGCAGTGACTTCAATGTCTTAGACAAGTAGATCACTAATACGAGAAATGCGACTGCGATGAGTGCAACGCTTAAATAAAGAATAATAATCATCTTAAACCTCCTTGCTGCAGGATATACTGCTGTTTACCCGTTTTCATAAATCATAAACATGTATACTGGGCTGTATACATAGTATTCTCCGTTATGTAAGAAAATCCTTTAACAAGCTTTCCATCAGATAAATAAAAAGCAGTGAGAACACTGCTTTTTATTATGCCATGACGTTTTCGTAGGCTCTCATATATTTTTGGATATCTCCTGCCCCCATAAAGATGAGAACGGCTTTTTCATGAGCTTTTAAAACAGATGTATCATGTTCTTCAATGAGCTTTGCATTATGAATTTTTCCCTGCAGGTCGCCGATCGTCAGCTTTCCTGCATTCTCCCGGGCTGATCCGAAAATATCGCATAAATACACACAATCAGCCCCGCTCAGGCTTTCTGCGAATTGGTCAAGGAATTGGTGCGTCCGCGTAAATGTGTGAGGCTGGAATACCGCGACGATTTCACGATCAGGATATTTCTGTCTTGCCGCCTCAATTGTCACTTTTATTTCTGTCGGGTGATGAGCGTAATCATCAATCAGCACTTGATCCCCGAGCTGCTTCTCATTGAATCTGCGTTTGACGCCGCCGAATGATTTGAGGGCATGCTTAATGATGTTGGAATCAATTTCTTCATAATGGCATAACGCAATGACCGCCAATGAGTTTAATACATTGTGGTGGCCGTACGCAGGAATATAAAACGTATCATAGAATGTATTGCGGACAAATACATCGAAAGTTGTCCCTTCCGTGCTTTTTACGATGTTTCTGGCTTGAAAATCATTTTCTTCCCCAGTGCCGTAATACACAACCGGGACGTTCGCATGAATTTTCGGCAGATGCTCATCATCTCCGCAGGCAATAATGCCTTTGTTGACTTGAAGAGCCATCTCTTGGAAAGCGTCAAACACATCGTCAATGTTTGAGAAGTAATCAGGGTGATCAAAATCAATATTCGTCATGATCGCGTAGTCAGGCTGATAGCTTAAGAAATGGCGGCGGTATTCGCACGCTTCAAATACAAAGTATTCGCTGTTTTCATTTCCCTGGCCCGTTCCGTCCCCAATTAAGAAAGAGGTCGGTTTTGCGTTTTGGATCACGTGAGCCAGCAGGCCCGTAGTCGACGTTTTTCCGTGTGCGCCCGTAACGGCAACACTGGTGAATTTTTTCATATAGTCGCCTAAAAACTTATGATAACGTATCACCGGAATTCCTTCAGACATGGCTTTTTCAATCTCTGGATGCGTGTCTGGGAATGCGTTTCCGGCAATGACTGTCATGTCGGGTTTGATATTATCCGCGCTAAAAGGAAGAACCGTAATATTTCTTTTTTCAAGCGCTGTTTGCGTAAAAATAAATTTTTCGATATCCGATCCTTGGACAGTATATCCATTATCATGAAGTATTTGGGCAAGCGGACTCATACCCGTCCCTTTTATTCCAACAAAATGATAAACAGTCATAATTGTACCTCCAACAAACGTCTATCTGTTCCCCAGTATATGACGCTCATTTCAATTTGCGACCGCGGCGGCTGAAAAGCCGCCCTTAGCGGCGTATTTTTATATGTTTTGTTATGTTCAGTATCCGGTTATTTCTTTCCGATTAAACCTAGATATCAAGATTTGCCTATGCGCATCTGCTGTAAAGCGGCATAGCTGTTAAATGCTCTAAACACTATCATACCATGTTTGGTGTGAAAATGAACCCATATTATTCGTTTATTAAATCACTTGCTGTGATCAGCACCTCACGAGGTTTGCTTCCTTTTGCCTCAGAGATCATGCCTTCCGCTTCCATCATATCAATCAGCCTTGCCGCGCGATTGTATCCGATTCTGAATCTTCTTTGCAGGCTTGAAGTGCTCGCGCTGTTTTGCTCAACCACATACTCACACGCTTCGTCAAACAGCTCATCCTCTTCTTTCAGGGCTGAGCCTTGTCTTACCAGCTCTTCTTGTTCAAATAAATAGGTTGGCGGCATTTGATTTCTGACGTGGGAAACGACGCGGTCGATTTCGCGGTCCGATACAAAGTTGCCTTGCAGGCGGACCGGTTTTCCCGAGCCGTTTTCCAAAAAGAGCATATCGCCTTTTCCGAGAAGCTTTTCCGCACCGGCTATGTCAATAATTGTTCGGGAATCAACCTGGCTTGAGACAGAAAATGCGATTCTCGTCGGGATATTCGCCTTAATCAGACCGGTAATGACATCGACTGACGGCCGCTGAGTTGCGACGAGCAGATGGATTCCGCACGCTCTGGCTTTTTGGGCAATCCGCGCAATGCTCTCTTCGACATCATTTGGAGCCACCATCATCAAATCAGCAAGCTCATCAATAACCACAACTAAATAAGGCAGCTTTTCGCCCGTGTGGTGATCTGCAGTTAATTGATTAAACCGGTCAATGTCGCGGACACCCGAATGGGCAAACAGCTCATAGCGCCGCTCCATTTCCTCAACGACCCATTTTAAAGCAGCCGTAGCCGCTTTGGCGTCAGTGATGACCGGGCTGACGAGATGAGGAATTTTATTGTAGGGAGCCAGCTCTACCATTTTCGGATCAATCAGCAGCACCTTTACTTCACTCGGATCAGCTTTATACAGCAGGCTGACTAATATTGTATTGATGCATACGCTTTTCCCCGAGCCCGTAGCACCGGCAATCAAGCCATGCGGCATTTTCTTCAAGTCGATGACGACAGGGTTTCCTGAGATATCCAATCCCAGTGCTGCCGTAAGCGGTGACTTGCTTGTCCTGAAAGCTGAGCTGCGAATCATCTGGCGTAAATCAACCACCTTGCTCGTGCGGTTCGGAACTTCAATTCCGATCGTGTTTTTCCCCGGAATCGGCGCTTCAATCCGAATATCTTTTGCGGACAGGCTGAGTTTAATATCATCAGACAAGTTGGTGATTTTATTCACTTTTACGCCTGGCTCAGGATGCACTTCGAATCTTGTGACAGACGGCCCCTGGGTCACATGGACGACATTGGCGCGGACATTGAAATTTTTCAGGGTCAAATCAAGAAGCTGGCGCTGTTCTTCGATCCACGCAGTATCATCTTGAACTTGCGCTGGCGGGACATCAAGCAGTGCAACATTCGGAAACACATAGCTTCCGCGGCGCTCCTCTGCTTTTTGCTGTTTGTGCGTATCTCTTTTCAGCATCATGACATTAAAAGGAACGGACGGCCCTTTTTGAGGAGATGCGCTTTGTTCAGTATGTTTCTCCTGCATGACAGGCCTTTTTTGCGATTCATCTGCAGCTGCATGTGTCTCTTCTTCACGGATCTCCCGCCGGTTTTCATGGGCTTCAGAAAACGGTCTGGAACCCAGTTCCATGTTGTCATCGTGCTCCGATTCTATATGATTGTCTGGCTGAACATCTATCTTCGTGTCCTCAGTTTCTATTATGCTGCCTGATGGCTCTTCTGATTCTTTGGCCTCTGTTTCTGCTTGAGTCAGAGCCTCAGATGCTGAACGCCCATAGCCAGCATGCAAGAAAGGCTCTTCCTGTTGAATTTCTATTTGCTCTTCTCGAACAGCAGGGGTCTCAGCAGTTTCTGGCGCGCTTGCGCGTTCATTATTTACTGCGCTGTCTGACGATTCTTCCGATAATTCAGCCTCAGATACTGCCTCTTTCAGAGACTCAGGTGCTTTTTGTTCCTCATCATATTCAGCTTGGAAGACAAGTTCTTCTAATTTCTCAGGCTGTCTTACTGCTAGTTCTTCTTGATTCTCAGCCGTTTCAGTGTCTTCAAGGTTTACACTGCTGTCTGACGATTCTTCTTGTCTCTCGGTCACGGTATTTGTCAGTGTCTCAGGCTTTTCATCAGGTTCAGCAGCGAAGAAAGACGCCTCTTTTTCTGGCTGCTGAATGCCGGATGCAGCTGGCCCTTTGTTATCTGACGGCTCGGCTGAGTTCTTCGCCAGCGCTTCATCACGCTCTGCAGACTTTCCGTTTAAGACACCAGAAGGCTGTTCTTCAAATTGGGTATCCCGGAAGAAAGACCCTTCTTTTACGTGCTGTTCCGCTCTGTCAGCAGCTGGATCTGAATAGAAGCGTTCACGTTCAATTTCTTCTGACAGCAGTGTTACCTTCTCTTTTTCAACAGATTTGTCCGGTGCCTTCAATGCGTCAGAAGGCTGTTTTGGCACATCCTTATTGACGGATGGTTTTTGATTGAATCCATATATAGGCGAAGGGATATTTGTCGGTTTAAACGGTTTCTTCGCCGGCTCTGATGTTTGATATGTATGATGCTCTTTTTCATTTTTCGGGCGTTCCTTGTGCGGTGCGGCGCTTGGTCGGGGCGCGGATTGCGGCTTGTCCGATGGTGCGCGGCGCCTTCTCAGCTCATGATTGTTGTATCCATCAGGCACGACTGGAAAACGGAACTTGCCGTTTGGATATTCATAATATATTTTAGGATCTTCCAATCTTTTTAATTGTCCTTCGGAATGATGTACTTCTTGTTGCTGCGGAATTTGAGCGGGTTTTGTTTCCCGTTCAGCATCCTCTTTGCTCTCGCCTAAAAACAAATCAAAAAATTTATGAAGCCAACTCATAATTTATCTCTAACTCCCTTATCGTTTTATGGGACGTTTTTTAGTATACCATTGCTGGTCTGCCCAGAAAAGATTAAGCTTTCAGCAAAACAAAGCCGCTAAACAAGGGCTTAGCGGCTTTTCACATGATTCGTTTTTTTGGGCGGATTTATGGGAGTCTAAAACTGAAATGCGTCTCCCGCCTCATGGTCTCCTTCTAACACAAGGATTCCTTTTTCAGCCGGGGCATCCGGCAAAGCGAGCTCTTTTGCTGAACAGATCATTCCGCTTGACGGAACGCCGCGAAGCTCAGCATCCTTAATGACAAGTCCGCTCGGCATCACAGCTCCGACTTTGGCAACGACCACTTTTTGTCCTTGGTCAACATTAGGCGCGCCGCAGACGATCTGAAGCGTTTCTTCTCCTACATTGACTTTACATACGCTTAATTTATCCGCGTTCGGATGTTTTTCTTTTGATTCCACATATCCAACAACAAACTTCGGAGATAAATCAACGACTACTGTTTCTTCAACGCCGTTTCGGTTTAGAATCTCATTCACATCTTGCACGAACGTTTCTGAGAGCGCAACAGGGCCGTTTTCATCAATGGTCAAGTAAGAAGACGCGTTGAAAATGTTGAAGCCCGTTGTTTCCTTTGTTTCGTTATTAAAAATTTTAACGACATCGCCGTGTTTTTCATAGCCTATTTGTTCGCGTGTCACATCTTGAAGAGAGATCAGAAGCGTGTCTCCCACACCTTCATTATTATAAAATGCGTTCATAAGTAAAAATCCTTTCTAATCCTTTTTCGGACGGCTTTTCGCCAGGATAAACACAGGTTCCAGCTTTCCTTCATTGTACAAAAATGAAAGGGCTGTAATCGGAACGGTGCCTCCAGCAAAGAAGCTCATCGACATTTGCCCTAGAATATCATACCCCGATTCATTCCGGATGTCAGCAAGAATCAGAACGTCCTGATGCGGAACAGAGATCGCCAGCTCACCTTCTGCACGTTCCTTGTACTCATTTAAAATCGCTTCGTTCAGAATCCGGCTGGCGTCGTAACCGTCGTTTGCTCTGAAGAAATAAAAGTGATTGCCCGCAACTGTATCCTCTTTGACAACCGCCGGCAGGGAACGGAGATTAAATGCAGCCGTCTCTCTGATCCGCTCTTTTGTCCAGTTTTCTTTCTCGAGCATGCGCTGATCAATTAAACGGTAGGTTTTCCCGAGATCAAGCGCGTAATAAATTCTTGTTTCTGCGGTATGATCATCATAAATGAGCGGAATATCTTCGCTGGACTTGTCCGGGAAAGAAGTCGAGCGGATCACCGGGTAAATACGGCTTTCTTTTCCGGACATTTCCTGAGCCTTCCCTTCCATTGCCGTCATTGCTTCTGAGACGTAATACACAATTTCATCAATGGCTTCGTCTTTTTTCAGCTCCCATTTTGCAATAATCGGCGGCAGGTCGAGCGTAATTCCTTTTTTGGTCGTTTGATCCTCAACACGGAGGGTGTCTTTTTCTCTGTCAAACAGAAAGGAGCGATTCACGTGCTGAAGGCGCTGTTTCAGGGTATCTGACAGCTTCCTTGAGGTCATTTTCAAACCGATGTCCTCCTTTACGCTTTAGCGAGAGAGTCTGTTAAAAATTGTTCAATTTCTTCTTTTGTTTTGCGGTCTTTGCTCACAAAACGATTCACTTCTTTTCCTTCATTAAATACAACAAAGCTTGGGATTCCGTAAATTTCCCACTCTGCACATGTATCAATGAATTTGTCGCGGTCTACGTAGTAGTAAGTGAATTCAGGAAAGTTCGCTTCCAGTTCAGGCAGAAAAGGCTCTACAAAACGGCAATCAGGGCACCAGTCAGCTGAAAACATAAATACCGCCCAATCATCCTTTACCGCTTTTTCCAGCTCATGAGTTGATTCAATTTTTTTCATTTCTTATCCCTCCAGTTGTTATTCTTACATGTTGGTTTATCGATACTCGTCCATTTGGATCATACCAAACTGCTTGCGGCAAAACCACCTATATGCAACAAATGAATATGTAAGATTGGCTTTCTCATTATCATTATCATATTTTATTTGCATTATCAAGCTCGTTTCGTTTAACATCGTGTTCATGAGGGTCAAATTTACAGATGGACATACATAAGGAGGGATTCAGTATGAAGTTTATCGTCTATTTAGCTGGAGAAATCCACAGCAATTGGCGGGAAGAAATCAAAGAGAAAACAAAATCACTGAAGCTGCCGATTACGTTTGTCGGCCCGATGGAGAATCATGACCGCTCAGACAACATCGGAGAAGAAATTGTGGGCGTTCAGCCAAATGCCATTTTGAAGGATGACAAAGCCTCTGACATGAACAACTTCAGAACCGCTGTCCTGATGAATAAAGCAGACTTTGTGATCGCTCTGTTTGGCGAAAAATACAAACAGTGGAACACGGCAATGGATGCCTCATATGCGATTGCAAAAGGAAAACCCCTGATTATCATCCGGCCAGAATCGCTCCATCATCCTTTAAAAGAGCTTTCCAATAAAGCAAATATAACAGTTGAAACCGTGAATCAAGCCATTAAAGCCCTTTCCTATCTATTTGAAACAGAATAAGAAAAAAGCTTGTCGAGCCGGGCTTACTGCCCCGTTCAACAAGCTTTCATAAAATCTTACATATTTTCTTTAATCGCATCCACCGTCTGCTTATCGCAAGCTGTCACAAGTTTGATGAGCATTTCTTTAGCAGCAGCATAATCATCAATATGAATGATCGAAGCGTTCGTATGAATGTAGCGTGAACAAATTCCGATAACCGCTGACGGAACGCCGCTGTTCGAAATATGAACTCTGCCCGCATCCGTTCCCCCGCCGGATACAAAATATTGATACGGAATGTCATGCGTTTCCGCCATATCAAGAACAAATTCTCTCATTCCGCGGTGCATGACTGTCGTTCTGTCAAGAATGCGAAGCAAAAAGCCTTTTCCAAGCTGGCCAAATTCGTTTTTGTCTCCGCTCATATCGTTTGCAGGGCTGGCGTCAAGGGCGAAAAACAAGTCCGGTTTAATCATATGGGAAGCCGTCTGCGCGCCCCTCAGCCCTACTTCTTCTTGAACGGTCGCACCCGCATAGAGCGTGTTCGGAAGTTCTTTTCCGTGCAATTCCTTCAGAAGTTCAATGCTCAAGCCGCAGCCATATCGGTTATCCCATGCTTTTGATAAAAGTTTCTTTTCATTCGCCATCGTCGTAAACGGACACACAGGCACAATCTGCTGTCCCGGTTTTATGCCGATTTTAATAGCGTCTTCCTTATCATCCGCTCCAATATCGATCATCATGTTTTTGACATCCATCGGGCGGTTTCGCTGAGCATCTGTCAGCAGGTGAGGCGGTATGCTTGAAATCACACCCGGAACCGGCCCGTTATCTGTTTGAATTTCAACTCGCTGTGCCAGCAGCACCTGGCTCCACCAGCCCCCAAGCGTCTGAAATCTGAGCAGCCCGTTGTCTGTAATGGATGTGACCATGAAGCCGACTTCGTCCATATGCCCGGCTACCATGATTCTCGGTGCGCCCTCTTCACCCTTTCTGACTCCGAAAACACTTCCCAGTCTGTCCTGAACGATGTCATCGGCATATTTAGCCAGCTCCTGCTTCATAAAAGCACGAACCTGATGCTCATTGCCCGGCGCGCCGGGAAGCTGCGTCAGTGTTTGGAAAAGCGCTTTCGTTTCTTGATTCATGTTTTCCCCTCATTTCTATGTAGTCCTTTTATTTTATTCGAAAAAATCTAGTTTTCCAAGCACCGTGACCGAATCTGCTCCATCAGCCGCGTATTGCTTAACAGGATTTGGCGGTTTCTGTATAATGAAAAGTACGATCAACCAGGAGGTGCTTTATCTTGAAATTGCGTCATCTTCTTTTAGGAGCAGGACTTGGAATTTGTACAGCTGTCGTTGTAAAACAATATGTGATGAAGCCTTATATTTCTTCAGAAAAAGCGCTTCGAATTGTAAAATCCGCTTTTAAGCAGCGGGGGCCGATTGACGGATCATGGATTTACACCCAGCCGGAGCCTTACAATGTAAACGGAGAAACGGTACAGGTGTACAAAACCGGCATTACACGATCCGCTTTCGGAGAATTAGAGCAGTATGAAGTCATGGTGGATGCGAAAACAGGGGAAATTGTAGATGTCATTGATACAATCGCCTCCTAACGCCGGACAAGCATAAAATAGAAGCCGCTGCTCATGCAGCGGCCTTTTTTATGATATCGCGCGGATCGGTTTATATACCGGATACCACATCGCATCCTGCACAGCCTGTATGATGTCTTCAGGCTCTTCCGTCGCAACGCCTTCCTTAATCGCGGTTTTAGCCACTTCCACCGCAACAGTTGCCGATACAGTCCGCAAATCCTCTATCTTCGGCAGCATCGGCGCGCCCGGCACTCCGACATTGACCATACTTGCGATCGCCCGGGCACATGCTTCAAACATGCCATCGGTTATTAATTTTGATTTGGTGACAATCGTTCCAAGCCCAAGTCCCGGGAAGACAAGCGCGTTGTTTGCCTGGCCGATATGGTACGTCACGCCGTTATATTCCACTGGCGGGAACGGGCTTCCTGTCGTGACAAGCGCGCGGCCTTCTGTCCATTCGATCAAATCCTGAGGTTTCGCTTCAGAAAGAGTTGTCGGATTCGACATTGGCAAAATGGCCGGCCGTTTCACATGTGAAGCCATTTCTTTTACAATTTCTTCAGTAAACGCGCCTGAAACAGTTGATGTCCCGATCAGAATCGTCGGTTTCGCCTGCCGGACCACTTCAAGGAGATCAATACCTCCGCCTTCTCCCTTTCGCTGATAATCCTTGACCTCATCAGCCGAACGTGCGTATGGCTTTTGGAAATCAAAAAGCTGTTCCATATCATCTGTTAACAATCCGTTTCGGTCTATGCACCAGAAGCGTTTGAAAGATTCTTCCTCACTCAATCCCTCTCGCACCAAAGCCTCGCGCAGCTGTTCAGCAATCCCGATACCTGCCGTGCCCGCTCCGAATATGACGACTCTGTGATCTCTCAGCGGCACTTTAGACGCTTTTGCACAGGATAAAACGGCCGCCAGTGAAACAGCGCCTGTACCTTGGATATCATCATTAAACGTACAAATCTTATCTTTATACCGTTTCAAAATGCTGCGCGCGTTTTTCGCCCCGAAATCTTCCCAGTGCAGCAATGCATTCGGGAATGTTTCTCTCGCCAGCGCAACATAATCGTCAATAAATTGGTCATAGCGTTCCCCGCGCACTCTGGAATGCTGGTTGCCGACATAAAGCGGATCGTTCAAGAGGCTCTCCTGATTTGTCCCCGCATCTAAAACAACAGCCAGCACTCTGCTCGGATCTATGCCGGCAGCCGCCGTATAAACCGCTAGCTTGCCGATAGAAATCGCAATCCCGCCGACACCCCAGTCTCCGATTCCTAAAATACCTTCCGCATCAGTTGCTACAATTAAATCGATCGTATCGCGTTGATCTTTATACTGTTTAAATGCTTCTCTCATACCGTCTGGGTCATCGATTGACAAATAAAGCCCTCTTGGCTTTCTGTATTCATGGCTGTATCTCTGGATCGCCGTTCCCACTGTCGGAGTATAGACAATGGGGAGCATTTCCCCTAAATGGTCATTTAAGAGTCGGTAAAACAGCGTTTCGTTCCGATCGTGCAGCGCCGTTAAATAGACATTTTTGCTCAAATCATCAGGCTGTGCGGAATATTGTTCGTACGCTCTTTTCGCTTGATCTTCAATCGTTAATACCTTTGGCGGCAGAAAGCCTTTTAAACCTAGTTCTTTTCTTTCTTCCTCAGTAAAAGCAACACCTTTGTTCAAAAAAGGAACAGAGAGTACTTCAAGGCCTCTTAACGTTGTTTGAATGTCTCCTTCGTTTGTTACTTTGAATTGTTTCACCCTGCCTCTTCCTTTCTGAGCATAATTAGTACTAGGTTTGCATTATTAGCCGGAAAACATGCAGGGCAAACATTAAAATATGCTATGGCTTCTTGCGCTTGACTGCATCTTTGATGCTTCCATCCTCATCCCATTTCAGCGCGTGATACTGGGCGTCATGGTAAAAAATAAACCAAGCGTCTTTTTCCGCCGCAAATGCCTGCCATTTCTGCTTTTGCGGTATAGAGGTCATTGGATAATCATCATAAGCCAGCACCCATAGCGGATTGCGGTGGGCGTGTGTCGGCATTAAATCTGCCATATGTACGGCGGTTTCACCCGCATCCTCGCATATTAGCACACTGTGTCCGTCACTATGGCCCCCGGTATGATGCATCGTAATCCCCTCTGTGATCGTTAAGGTGTCTTCAAAGGTTTTCACTTGGCCGGCAATAGCCTCCCAGTTTTCTTTCCAATACGTATTTTTCGATCTGATATTCGGATGGCGCATTTCATTCCATTCAACAGCCGATGCATAAATCACTGCATTCGGAAAGACAGAGACGAGCTGTTCTCCTTCATATTCTGTTAAACCGCATGCGTGGTCGAAATGAAGATGTGTCATAGCAATCACGTCTATATCATCAACCGTTAATCCGAGTGCCGCTAATGATGGTTTCACATTCGACTCTTGTGTCACGCCATAGTTTCGTTTTTGTTTTTCAGACATCTTTCCGGACCCGATTCCTGCGTCGACGATGATATTGAGCCCGTCCTTTTGAATGAAAATAGGGTCTGTCCTTAGTTCAATCTGGTTATTTTCATTGACTGGATATTTTTTAGACCATAACGGCTTTGGAACGACGCCGAACATGGCGCCTCCGTCCATATGTGTCACGCCTCCGTCAAGCCAGGTCAACGTGATATTTCCGATTTTCATTGTTTTCATTTTCATCCCCCCTGTCATCATGGTAGCAAACGGCCCATAAAAAAAACAGACTCCTGTATCAGAGTCTGTTCATCGTGTTGGCAAACCCTTGCATTCGTTGTCAGGACTGCGCTCCGATGCTCACGAATTTCAACATTCGCTGCGCTCCGGTGCTCGTCCTTCCTAGACTTCAAGGGTTTTCAATTACGCTGAAAAGATGACAAAATCCTAAAACAATAAACTGTTTTAGGATTTTGTCAATAAATTGAACAGACTCCTGTATCAGAGTCTGTTTTACGTTCTCCATTCAACCTCAGCCCGATAGATCGGCTGGCCAAGCGCTGAAAATTTTTCTTCATATTCTGTCATAATATTGCCTTCCAGATTGCTGTTATGCAAATCGAGACTGACATATGTCAGCAGCAGGCCGTATTCAGAGAAGCTCTTCAAAGAGTACTCAAACAAGCCGCGGTTGTCCGTTTTAAAATGAATCGATCCGCCTTTTCCCATCACTTCTTCATATTTTTTGAGGAAGTGGGAATACGTCAGACGGCGTTTTTCATGACGGTTTTTCGGCCAAGGATCAGAAAAGTTCAAGTAGACCCGATTGACTTCACCCGGCTCAAATACATCCGTCAGCGTGTCCGCATCTATATTCAGAAGCTTTACATTCGTTGCTTCGCTATCTTTTACTTTTTGGACGGCTGTCACGATGACGCTTTTAAATAACTCAATCCCAATATAATTGATGTCTGGATTTTGTTTGCCCATTCCAGAAATAAATTGCCCTTTTCCTGTCCCAACCTCGATATGAATCGGATTGTCGTTGCCAAACACTGTGTTCCATTTCCCTTTATATTCAGCAGGGTTGCTGATGGCAATATGTGCGTTTTCAGCCAAAAAGTCATCAGCCCAAGGCTTGTGGCGCATTCTCATATGATTGACACCTCTATCTATTATTTCGACTAACAACATACCATGAATTAAAAAGACCCGCAAGCTCGTTTTTTAAAGCGTGCCCGCTAAAGCTGAGTATATAAAAAAAAGAGGTTTCCGTCTGCCGGAACACTCCTTTCACATGTATAAAAACGCTCTATTTTGAACAATTTAACCCGTATGATACTGAAGGGATGTGTACCGCTATGGGTTTACATTATGAGCATCAAGTTCATTTATTAAAGGATATATTGACTGACCATCAATTGGACTGCTGCGGAACCGTCGCAGAGTACGAACAGCTTGAGCGTGTGATTAAATCGCTGATGGCAAACACCGAGCTTGATTCAAACTTCAAAAACGTGCTGGAAGATGTTTACCGCTATAGTCAATCAGGAATATCGTCGAAATCCATCGACTCACACATACAAGAGCATCAGAACAGCCTGTCTCAATGGGTAGAGCAAATGAATTCGTATTCCTGATTATTCAACGATGCGTTTCATGAGAATATGCAGTTCTTCCATTGCATCATGAAATTCTTTGTCATTGCCTTTTGCTTTATGCCAGGCAATGAAAGTGATTGTTTCAGATAACACATACCAAGCCATTCGTAAGCGCAGGCTCTCTGTTAACTCAATGCCGTACATGCTCAGCCAGCTCTCCCAAGCTGGCTTTTCGACGTAGTGGTACAGCAAAGGCCCTAGATCCATCGCCGGATCAGCGATCATGGCGCCGTCCCAGTCAATTAAATACAGCTGGTTGTCTTCAGACAATAGCCAGTTATTATGATTGACATCACAATGGCAAACGACTTTCTCACCGAAATGCACTTCATGCAGATGTTCTTCTAAATACTTGATCCCTTCTTGAATCAGCGGTGAAGATTGCTGCACAGCAAATACAGCCTGCTTGAGCTGAGACAGAAGAGCCCCCGGGTTCAGCGGTTCTTTTCCAAGTCTCTTCAGCATGTCCAGCAAGGCTTTTGATGTGTGTATTTTACGAAGCAATTCAGCAACGGGCCGTCCGCTCATATCTTTAGGCTTCAGCTCTCTGCCGGTCATCCAGTGCTGGGCCGTAATCACGTCCCCATTTTCCATCCGTTTTGTCCAAACCAGCTTCGGAACAATGCCTTCGGCGGATAAAACAGCTAAAAAAGGTGAGCTATTACGTTTTAAAAAAAGCTGCTGCCCGTTATGTTTCGCATAATATGCATCTCCTGTAGCTCCTCCGGCGGGGAAGATCTCCCAATCGCTACCTAGTAATTGTCCCAACCAGTTCATATCAATGTTCAACCCATCATTTCTTAAAATATTTTAGAATAAAGGCTAATCGTCTCTAGTCTATCCCAGCGAGTGCCTTTTTCGTACGAATCGTATGAAAATAAAAAAGACAGCTATTGAGAGTCTCATATGCTAATCAATAGCCGTCCTTTAAATTTTAGCGCTATAGCACAAACTTCGTCAAGCAAAACTCTTAAGATCTGATGCTAAATATAAGATAACCGTTCCGATGCCGTTTACCGCAACCGCTTTCTTGATTTCTTTCGGGTCATGCCGAAAACCTGATGTATCACTTAAAAGCAGGTACGTTTTGTCGTTTGGCAGCTTCCATTCAACAGTTTCCGGACTCGCGTGGTGGATAACGATGATGTCTTCCCATTCATCAACCTCGCCGAGATCAGAAAGCCTGAATGCAATGAGGTGTTCTTTTAGCGTCAAACATTCAAGATGGCGCTGGATATCTGCAGCCGACCTGAGACGGAACGCCGGATGCGCTTTTCTTAGCGAGATCAGTCTGCTGATGTAATCAACATCTTCTTTGAATGTTTCACGCCGATCCCAATCCAGCTGGTTAATGCTGTCACTGGATTGATAACTGTTTTCCACTCCCTGCTTCGTCCTGAAAAATTCCTGGCCGCTGTGTATGAACGGCACTCCTTGGGAAAGCAAGATAACCGCGGCTGCAAGCCTTTGCCTGCTCCTCTTACGGCTGTCAGTTTCTTGAGGAAGCGCAAGGGCCATTTTATCCCAAAAAGTGTGATTGTCGTGTGACTCAACATAATTGATGGACTGGCTGGGTTCAGGAACAATTGGTGCAAATGCCTTCCATCCCGAAGACCCGGCAATTCCGTGCATAACGGCTTCCGCTGCTTCACCGCCGCCGAGCGCAAAGCCCGCTGCCGTAAGGTGAAAGGTGTTCCCTTTCACAACATCACGAAACGTATCATTGAAAAAGCCGATGCCCGGCATTTTTGAAGCGTTCGCCAAGGTCGCTTTCTGTTCATGCGGCAGCGGTGTCGCCAAATCCCATCCTTCCCCAAAAAGCAGGATTCCGGGCTTTACCGCCGTTGCTTTTTCTTTCATGTAAAGCACAGTGTCAATATCTAAAATACCGAGCAGGTCAAAGCGGAAGCCGTCAGCATCGTATTCCTCAATCCAATAGCGAACGCAATCCGCGATGAATTTTCTCGCCATCCGTCTTTCTGACGCAATGTCATTGCCAACGCCTGTGCCGTTTGACGGCATCCCAAATTCGTCATGCCGAAAAAAATAGCCTGGCACTGTCTTTTCAAAAGGGGAATTCTCCCTTTCGTACACGTGATTAAAGACGACATCCAAAATGACTCGCAAGCCATGTTGATGAAGGGTTTTGATCATTTGTTTTAACTCTGTTTTTCTTGTTTGAGGATCATGAGGAGTTGAGGCGTAACTTCCCTCCGGGGCAAAAAAATGAAGCGGGTTATATCCCCAATTGTAAGCATCATGCGGCTTCTCTTCATCAACTCCGGCAAAATCATTCACCGGCAGAAGCTCTACATGTGTAACGCCGAGCTCTTTTACATACGCCAGTCCGGAAGAACAGCCATTTGCGGTTTGCGTTTCTGTTTCCGTCAACGCTAAGTATCTCCCCTTGTTTTTCATGCCGCTGTTTACATGGATGGAAAAGTCGCGGATGTGCATCTCATAGATCACAGCATCCACAGGGTTTGAGAATGGTTCGGCCGAATCAGCCCATTTTATCTCCTCCGGGCGCAGGACGACGCCCTTCTCTCCATTTACCGTCACGGCCTTTGCATACGGGTCAACGGTTTCCGTCCATTCTGAATTGTTGCAGATGCAGAACACATACTCATATCCGTGGAGATCGCCGGTGACTGTAACGGTATAAACACCTTTTTCCATCCGAATCATTTGGAAGGTGCGCCCGTTTTTTTCAGGATGAGAAAGCTTGACAGCAGCTGAGGCTGCGGCAGGCGCCCATACTTTAAATTCAGTATAATCCGCAGTATAAACAGCCCCCAGCTCTCCGTCATAATAAAATGCATCATCAAACGCGTCCGTCCGGATGACCGCGCCTATTTGGAGATCCGTTTTGTCGCCGCTGGACGCTCTCACAGCATGTGTTGTTCCGAGAGTCACTGGACGGTCGGATGCGCAGACGTACTTGTATTTTCCTTCAAGCGGATATTCCTCTCTGACAGCCAGAGGAATATCTGTTGTGTCTGTCTCAAGCCGAAAAGGCGGTTTCATGATGCCTTTTTGTTCAGCAGGAATTAGAACGGTAATGATATTCATGTCATCGACATACGCTTCGAAGCTGCGGCGGATGCTGACCATCGGAAGCTCTCTCCTCCAAACACGTTTTAAGTTTTAATCCTTAGGGGTGAAGGACTCGATGCCAAACGAAACGGGGTGGTGCCCATGATTTCTCCGTCAGCATGAAACGGAATTTTGTCCTTCGTGTAAAACGTAATGTCCTTTGCTTTAAACATCGTAACGCCGTCCATTTTGATATGCTTACCAAATGCCATCAGACATAATAGCCAATATTTTTTCAAAAACGGCTGATTTTCAACGATCACGATATCAAACGCCTTTTCGCGCGGATTTGCAAGAGGTGCCGCCTTCATGCCGCCCCTGTAGAATGGGTGGTTGGATACGACCGCAAACCAGACATCATGAAATTCTTGTGTTTCTCCTTCAACTGTACAGGCTAACGAAAACGGCTTAAAGGTGGCGGAGGCGCGCAAATGAGAAAGCGGATAAACAAGAAATCGAAGGCGCAAAAAAAGAAAAACCCGTCTTAACGGAAATTCCAGCGCCTTTTTATTGACATATGCGTCAAACCCGATCCCGATATGATTCATAAAATAAAGAACCTGCGATTTATCCTGAAAGAAATTGACGCTCCCTAAATGAAAGGATCGGGTTAACGGACGCTTCTGCTTCCTGATTTCGTGCATCAGATCCATTTTTTTGATAGAGAATCCCCGCGAAAAATCATTATACGCGCCCGCCGGCACAAAGCTCAGTTCAATATCGTCAACATCTTTCAGCCCGTTGACAACTTCATGCATAGTTCCGTCTCCGCCAATGACAATCAGCCGCTTCAGTTTATATTCCTGTATCGTTGAAATCTGCCTGGCGAGCACCTCGGCGTGCCCCGGATGTTCAGTTAAAAATGAACGATGCTCAACCTTGCGTTTGATCAGTTCCTTTTGAATGGACTTCCAAACACGCAGGCCGTTTCGGCGGCCTGCTGTCGGATTAATAATAAAAAACCAATGGCTCATCTTTCTCACCTGCTTATGTTATGAGAAAACCGCTCATATCGTTCTCTTTCACTCCAGCCACTCTTGTCTGCGATAGGAGTCAGACATGCAGTAAGACAGCAGAGCCTTTGCAGCCTTTACCTGATGATGTTTAATCGGGGCAGTGTTTTTCTTCTGCCGCTCAATCCATTCTTCCGCTCCCCGCTTATCCGCTATTTCTAAGCCGTATGGCGGCTCCGGATAATCGATGTACGACGTTCTGCTCAGAAGCAATTTTCGAACCGGAATATCAGCCTGTTTTTCCTTTATGATGTTTGAGACAACGGATTCCGTACGAAACAGGCTCAGCCCCGGATTTAACACTGATGCTTTCTGAGAAGCTGTTTTCTTCTCCCAAAAACGATTTTTAGACCCTATGTACACACTGTCTTCCTCCGCCTCTAAGAAAGAAACGCAATAAATCTCAAGGGGAGAAATAATCACAATGCTTAATTCAACCGCCGCCTGCTGAATTTTCAGCACAGGCTTATACATAACGAAATAAGAATCAGGCAGCTGCTGGGTCAGATAACGCAAAATGCGGTCCTGCTTCACCTGGTTTGAGAGATGGGATATTTCTGCAAGAGTAGAGCTAGCCCATTTGAGCTGAAATTCATATAAATGTCTTTTATAAAAGGAAGCAAGCGCCATCCTGCTCTTCGGCAGCCTTACATGTAAATTGTCTTCTTCCTCAAACCATCGGTGTCTCTCTTCTTGTATATCGGCTTTTATCTCTTCTTTTCTTCTTTTCAAAGAAAATTTTTTTCGTTTCTGCACCGGTTCCGGCTCTTCGGCACTGGCTTGTTTTTCTTCATGCTGGCGCTCCGCTGCCTCTAATAGTGAAAGCCAGCGCTCTTTTTTCAGCCGTACAAACTGGTTTATATAATGGTACGGATCAAGCTCATATCTTGATATATAATCATGAATTTTGATGATTTGTGCCATGTTTGTTTCTCCACTCCGCAATGAATTAAGTTAAATGAAATTTGAATAGTTCCTCATACTTTGGTGATTGATTCAAGTGTATTTGAAAAAGCGAGAATCGTTCAGCCATCATCGAAACCTCGCCGCTTTCAAACGGGACATGTGCCGGAAATCCTTCTTCGCCTGTCCATTTTCTGGCCAGCGTCATATGAGGGTGGTACGGTCTCTTTTCCACTTGAAAGCCGGCTTGAAGAACAGCCTGTTTTGTATGTTCCCGCAGCATTTCAAGTGTTTTGTTTTTCTTTGGCTCGAGGTGTAAAACACGCGGCCTTCTGCGGTCGCCGAATACATCAATTTTGCCAAACTCAATCGGAAACGGATTGGTTTCTGAAGCAATCGCAGCTAGCGAGCCTTCAAGCTGCTGGATTTGTGTCTCATCCGCCGCTCCGAGAAAAATCAACGTGATATGATAGTCAAGCGGGTGCACCCATTTTTGAAACGTCAAAACCGGCTCGTTTTTCGCAGCCTGGTTTATCGGATTCGCAATTCCCTCAGGAATGGGAACGCCGATGAAATAATGAGGCCGTATATCTGGCATCCGTCTGACACTCCCTTCTGTAACAGCTATTATTTTATCAATAAAGAGGCTGTGCGGATAGAGGAACAGTGCATGAAAACACTCTCGCACAAACGTTTATTATGTTAGGATATTATACGACACTTGTTTTATTCAGAAAGGAATGACAATGTTGAAAATCGTTGAAAATACAGCTGATCTGATTGGAAATACACCGCTTGTGAGATTGAATCGGCTTCAGCCGGAAAACGCGGCACAAGTCTATTTAAAGCTTGAATTTTTCAATCCGAGCGGCAGTGTGAAAGACAGAGCTGCTTATCATATGATGATAGAAGCAGAACAAAACGGTTTGCTCAAACCGGGATCAGTGATTATCGAGCCGACAAGCGGAAATACCGGAATCGGACTCGCCATGAATGCGGCGGCTCGCGGCTATAAAGCGATCTTAGTTATGCCTGATACGATGACGAAGGAACGAATCAACCTTCTTAAAGCTTACGGTGCAGAGGTTGTATTAACACCCGGAGCGGAAAGAATGCCGGGCAGCATCAAAAAAGCGAAGGAGCTTGCTGAACAAATTCCGAACAGCTATATCCCAATGCAGTTCGATAACACCGCAAATCCTGACGCGCACCGAAAAACAACGGCGCCTGAAATTGCCCGGGCAATAGAGGAAATCGGAAAGCCGCTCGGCGCTTTTGTCGCCTCTTCCGGAACGGGAGGAACCATTACCGGAACAGGTGAAGCGCTCAAAGAGCTTTTCCCGGATATCACAGTTCATGTTGTCGAGCCCGCGGGTTCGCCTGTATTATCCGGAGGAAAACCCGGCGCACATAAGCTTGTAGGGACGAGCCCAGGCTTTATTCCTCCGATTTTAAATCAAGACGTCTATGACGAAATTATTAAAATCTCTGATGAAGACGCCTACACGACAACAAGACGCCTTGCTGCAGAAGAAGGAATTCTTGTCGGGCCCTCATCAGGTGCTGCCTGTTTCGCGGCAATCGAAACAGCGAAACGCCTCTCTCCTGACCAAGTCGTGGTCTGTATGACAGCCGATACGGGAGAACGGTATTTATCAACTGATTTGTGGTCATTTGTTTAAAAAAAGACGGGCTTCAGAAGAAGCCCGTCTTTTATTTTGCAAGTTCGTAGATTGCCTGCGCATATAAAGCTGTCGATCTCAGCAAATCATCAATTTCAATATATTCATCCTTTTGATGTGCACTGTCAGGACGTCCAGGGAAGAGCGGGCCGAACGCGACACCTGCTTTTAAAGATCTGGCATAAGTCCCCCCGCCGATTGAGATTAAATCAGCTTTTTTGCCCAGCTGGCCTTCATAAACCTTTTGCAGGGTTTTGACTAACGGATGGTCTGCTGACACATGATGCGGCTTGCTGTCTTTGAATTCTCCCAGCTTAAATTCAGATGCGCTTTCGAACGCATCACGGATCACTTTGCTTTCCGCGGTCACAGGATAGCGGATATTGATCCCGAGCTCGCCTCCTTGTCCTTCCGTATAGCGAAGCGTTCCGACATTTAATGTCAGCACGCCGCTGATGTCATCTTCACAATCAATATTCAGTTTCTTCCCTCTCGTATCACCTGAAAACTTGTCTGTGACGACTTGCACAAATCGCTGTCCTGCTTCGTCAAGCTCAGCCTGCTGCAGAAATTCACACAACAAAATGCCGGCATTGATTCCATTGTTCGGTTCCATCGCATGGCAGGAAAGCCCGTACATACGCAAAATGAGCTGACCGTTCTCTATGCCAGCTTCTCCTTTTTGATCCTTCGTGCAAAGCATATCTTTAAATGAAGCAAGAATCTCTTCTTTTTTCAGCCCTTCAATGACAGCTTCAGCGGCATCAGGCACCATGTTCAAGCGAAGACCCGACTGAAATGAGACAAGCATTGCCTCAGAATCGGCTAGGTTTGAGCTGGGCGGGATAAGTAAAGACGCATCAATGATCCCTTTTTCCGCGTTAATAATCGGAAAATCGGCGTCAGGCGCAAATCCCAGTGTCGGCATTTCTTCATGCTTGAAATAATGCTCTACACATCTCCAATCGCTTTCTTCATCTGTTCCGATAATGATTCTGACGCGCTTGGACAGCGGCAAATTCATGTCTTTCACGATTTTCAGCGCGTAGAATGCGGCCATTGTCGGACCTTTGTCATCAATGGCCCCCCTTGCATAAATCCGTCCGTTACGGATATCAGCTGAAAACGGATCACTCGTCCAGCCGTCTCCGGGCGGCACGACGTCAACATGGCATAGTACGCCGACAATGTCATCGCCCTCGCCCCATTCAATATGACCTGCGAAGCCGTCAAGATTTTTTGTTGTAAAGCCTTCTTTTTCTCCAAGCTCCAGCAAGGAAGTCAGACTGGCGTTTACTCCGTCTCCAAACGGTTTGCCGGTCCCTGCGGTTGTTTCATCCATTACACTGTTGATTCTCAAAAATTCCTGTGTATCACGAATTAAATCCTCTTTTCTTCTGATCACTTCAACTTCCCAGTTCATAACGTTCCCCTTTCCGCAAGAAATCACTTGCAAAAACCAAATAAAACGAATAATATTAATGGTGTTTTGTTAAAACGTTCGTAATTGGAGGATACTATGTTTCATCTAAAAGAGCAGAAAACATCCATAAAGCAAGAAATCATAGCAGGGCTGACGACCTTTTTCACAATGGTCTATATCGTCGTGGTCAATCCGGTCATTCTGGCTAACGCCGGGGTTCCTTTCGACCAGGTTTTCACCGCAACCATTATTGCCTCCATTGTCGGAACGCTGTGGATGGCCCTGGCAGCAAATTATCCGATTGCTATTGCGCCCGGCATGGGCTTGAACGCTTATTTAGCCTTTCATGTCGTAAGCGCCAGCGATGGCGGCATCACATACGCCACAGCTTTCAGCGCCGTATTTACAGCAGGGGTTCTCTTCATTATTCTATCGTTAACGCCTTTAAGAAAACAACTTATTGAGGCAATTCCAAACAATTTAAAATACGGAATCACAACAGGCATCGGGCTGTTTATCGCTTTTATCGGTTTGCGGCAGGCGGGAATTGTGGCCGCTGATGAGTCAAACTTGGTTACTCTCGGCGATTTGCATTCACCTGGTGTTATTTTAACGCTGATCGGGCTTTTGATCAGTGTGGTCTTGATGGTCCTGAACGTAAGCGGTGCCTTATTTATCGGAATGGCAGCGACCGCTTTGATCGCCTTTTTTACCGGCCAGCTGCATTTACCGAAGGGGTTAATGTCGCTTCCTCATTTGCCAGACGGCCTGATCATTTCAAATCCGTTTTCCGCTTTTGGCGATGTTGTACATCACGGCCTGTACGCTGTTGTCTTTTCTTTTCTTCTGGTCACGATATTTGATACAACAGGCACGATGATCGGTGTTGCTGAGCAAGCCGGGCTGATGAAAAATAACAAGCTGCCGAACGTGCGAAAAGCGCTGCTGGCTGATTCAACGGCGACAACAGTAGGAGCGGTTTTCGGCACAAGTCCAACGACGGCATTTATCGAGTCATCCGCTGGTGTCGCAGCCGGGGGAAGAACGGGGCTTACAGCTTTGACTGTTGCGGTGCTGTTTGCGGTTTCAATGTTTTTCAGTCCGCTTGTCAGTGCCTTATCCGGCATAGCCGCCATCACCTCTCCTGCTTTAATTATCGTCGGCAGCCTGATGATGCGCTCGGTGTCCAATATGAACTGGAAAGAGATGGACGAGGCATTCCCTGCGTTTCTCGTCATTCTGTCGATGCCTTTGACATCCAGCATTTCTACAGGAATCGCGCTTGGCTTTATTTCGTATCCGATTGTAAAAGCAGCGCGGGGAAAATGGAGAGAGATTCATCCGCTCGTGATCGTTTTCGCTATTCTATTTTTCATCCAGCTGTTTATTTTATAGCACATACAGAAAACCCAAACGTCAGCCGTTTGGGTTTTTTATGTAAACAATAAAGAGACAGCAGCCGCTAAAAAACAGCATACGGCAAATGCATAGTGCAGGGTGTTGATACAGCTTTTTCTGGCCCGGTAATACTCATCACTTTCCTTAAAAACATCGGTGAGCACTTTTTTTCGGCTCGTATACCCCGCCTGTTCTATTGAAGCCTCAAGCATTTTTGCCAAATCTCACTCCTCCTCCAAAATTTACTACGAAACAGAATAAAAAAAGTTTCTTTAACCATAATAATATTGTGCCGAAATACATAGTAATCCAACAAGGATGGCTGCCCAGCTCAAATTGGAAAAAATTAATAGGAGTTATCCCTAGATTCATCACTGCGATATCGTGTATAATGAGGGCGAAATATCTAAGAACTATAATATAAAATGTCTGCCTTTGTTGCTATTTCGTACGCAGTTGATAGTCGTGAGTTGTGGTTAGTCAAGTCCATCCGATCTTATGATAGGGAGTGGTTTTTTGAAACCTTCAACAAACCGTATGCTAACTCGAATTAAATCAGTTTACATGTTTATCCAAGAAAAAGGCCTTGTGACAACACAGGAACTGGTTGACGAATTCGGCATTACACCTAGAACAATTCAAAGAGACTTAAATGTGTTGGCATATAATGATCTTGTTCATAGTCCAAGCCGTGGCAAGTGGGAGACAACGAGAAAGAAAGTAAAGATCACATCATAAACATTGAAAATTACATAGGGCCGCCTGAGAGCGGCCTGATAGATACAGGGCGAAGAACCTTCTGAGCCTTGTTTTTGTGTGCTTACTTATATATAAAAAATCCCGCATTAAAATGCGGGATTTCAGATTGTTGACAAAATGCTAAAACGGTTTGTAGTTTTAGCATTTTGTCATCTTTTCAGCGTGATTGAAAACCCTTGAAGTCTAGGAAAGGCGAGCATTGGAGCAGAGCGAATGTTTTAATTCGTGAGCACCAACGCGCAGACTTGACAACGAATGCGAGGGTTTGTCGACACGCTGAAATCCCGCATTAAATGCGGGATTTCTTCATGCCTGCGGTTCATTCAGCCAATGAAGTTCTTCTTCTGTAAGCTCACGGTATTCTCCCGGTGACAAGGCAGGATCCAAGGAAACACACCCCATTGATAACCGCTTCAGATAAATCACTTCATTGCCGACCGCCTTTGCCATCTGCTTGACCTGATGGTATTTTCCTTCCGTAATCGTCAGGTATATCACGGTATTGCCGTTGTCGTTTGTCTTGATTTCCGCTTTTGCCGGCTTTGTTTGATAGCCGCCTTCTATGTAGACACCCGCTTCTAAATCCGAGATGTCTTCCGGTGAAATCTGTGATTGTAAATGGACTTCATACGTTTTTGGAACATGCTTTTTAGGCGATAGGAGCCGATGTGCCAGCTGGCCGTCATTGGTGAGCAGTAAAAAGCCTTCTGTATCCTTATCAAGCCTGCCGGCGGGAAAGGGTTCAAATCTCATCTCTTCCGGCGTCAGCAGATCGACCACTGTTTGCTGACGGCTGTCCTCAGTCGCCGACAGCACTCCCTGCGGCTTATTCATCATGAGATAAATGAACTCGCGGTAATCAACCGGTTCTCCGTATACGGTAACCTCTTGCGTATCAGGATCAACGTGCGCCTTTACATCTTTGGCCGGTTTGCCGTCGACCATGACGGCCCCCGCCTTCACAACGGTTTTGACTTCTTTTCTGGAACCATATCCGCTGTTGGCAAGCAGCTTATCAAGTCTCATTCCCGATCTCTCCTTTATAAAAGAAAGCCCGCAGCATGCGAGCCCTCTGTTTCTTGATTATCTAGTCCATCAGCCGGCATGTCTGCCTTTCTTTAAGAACCCGGGCAAGCGGCGGCCTAATATTTTCTGCAAAAATCCTATTCGGTAACCGCAATACAGGTAGACAGCTCCGCCAACAGCGGCCGCAATGACTACAACGATCGCAGCTTGCACTTGACCATCCTGGTAGGAAATAAAGAAGCTTAATAGCCACTGTACGATTTTCACGGCTATCCCCATAATGGCTGACAAGACCAGCATCAAAACAGTCCGTTTGACTAATATCTTATACGAATAGCCCGCGTGGCGTTTGATCATGATAAATCCGTATAAAAGCGACGCGCTATATCCAAGCGCCGTCGCTAAAATCGCACCGTCAGCCTGCATCAGCTTGATCAGCGGAACATTCAGCACAAGTTTGATCACGACGCCGATCACAAGGCTGACAACCGCAAATTTTTGTTTATTGATGCCCTGCAGAATCGCTGCGTTGACCGTAAATAAAGAGAACAAAATCGCGACTGGCGAATACCAAAACAGAATGTTTGCCCCCAGTTCAGGAAGAAGGCTCTCTGATCCGTAAAAGAACGTATACGTCGGTCCTGCCAGTACTGAAATCCCAACAACTGCCGGAATAATTAAAAACAGGATCGTCTGCATCGTTTGATTAATCTGCTGATTCAACAGCTTATAGTTTCCGCTAGTAAACGATTCAGTAATCGTTGGAATTAATGTCAATCCAAAAGCTGTTGCAAGGGAGACCGGAATCATCACGAGCTTCTGCACATACAAGGTAAGAATCGCCATCATGTCCTGGCTGATGGCTTGATGGCCGGCTTCGATCATCGCTTTGTTAAACGTATTTGTATCAATATAGTTATACAAAGGGATGGCTAGTCCGACAAAAACGTACGGAGCGGCATAGCTGAACAGCTCGAGAAACATTTTCTTGTAGCTTAAGTTTGCTGTCGGCCCCGTATTCGGCATCATCGCCAGCAGGCTGCCCTTCCGTTTATTCCAATAAATATACAGTACGATCAGTCCTCCGAAGGCGCCGATCAGCGCTGCGAAGGTCGCATAACCTACAGCGATCACAAGGCCGCCGTTCAAAACCTTCAAGATCAAGAATGTCGCACTCAATAAAAAGATGATGCGGACAATCTGTTCAACAACTTGGGAAACAGCCGTCGGCCCCATCATTTGGTGCCCTTGAAAGAATCCACGGACAAGGCTCATAATCGGCACGACCAAAAGCGCTAAGCTGACCATCCGGATGACATAAACGACATGATCAATTGTCAGGCCGTTATTATCCTTGCCTCCCAGCGATATTTCCGCAAAAAACGGAGCTGATAAATACAGAATGAAAAAGGCAATCATACCGGTGACAAGCATAATCGACATACCCGCCTTAAGCATTTTTCTGCTTGTTTCATAGTCCCCTTTGGAATTATATTTGGAAACAAATTTAGAAACGGCGGCTGGAAAGCCCATCGTGGCAATATTCAAAAATAATGTGTATTGGTTGTATCCATATTGAAATAATGCACCGCCTGTCGCCCCGACCATAATGCTGAAAGGAATTAAATAGACCATTCCGAGAATCCGCGATATATATGTACCGAGCGTTAACACAAACGTGCCTCTTAACAGTTTGCTTGACATGTTTCTTCATCACCATTTTCTACGAAGATTCAACTTTTCTATTTTACCACAACTGGGCATTTAGACGGTAATAAATACAAAAGCAATCTTGTGAACGATTCAGGTTCGCCGCAAAAGACGTTTAAGGAGAGGCTTTCTTTCGCTATAATAGTACTGCGGGCGGGGTGTCCGCAGACGAAACAGAAAAAGAAAGTTGATGATAAAGATGAAACAGTATGACGTTATCGTAATCGGCGGAGGCCCTTCAGGTTTGATGGCCGCAATTGCAGCAGGAGAACAGGGCGCTGATGTTTTGCTGATAGATAAAGGAAATAAGCTAGGCCGGAAACTCGCGATTTCCGGGGGCGGCCGCTGCAATGTGACGAACCGCCTTCCTGTGGAAGAAATTATTAAGCACATTCCAGGCAACGGCCGTTTTTTATACAGCGCGTTTTCTGAATTTAATAATGAAGACATTATCAAGTTTTTTGAAAATCTCGGCATTCAATTGAAGGAAGAGGATCACGGCCGGATGTTTCCTGTGACAGACAAAGCGCAAAGTGTCGTCGACGCGCTGTTAAACAGGCTGAAACAGCTGCGCGTAACCATTCGAACGAACGAGAAAATTAAATCTGTCATCTATGAAGATGGACAGACAGCAGGGATTGTGACGAATAACGGCGAAATGATCCATAGCCAGGCAGTCATTATCGCTGTCGGCGGTAAAAGTGTGCCTCATACCGGAAGCACGGGAGACGGCTATGAATGGGCTGAAGCTGCAGGCCATACGATTACAGAGCTGTTCCCGACAGAGGTTCCCGTCACATCTTCCGAACCGTTCATTAAGCAAAAAACACTTCAGGGCTTATCACTTAGAGATGTTGCCGTCAGTGTGTTAAATAAAAAAGGCAAACCGGTCATCACACATAAAATGGACATGCTGTTCACCCATTTCGGCCTCTCAGGACCGGCCATTCTCAGATGCAGCCAATTTGTCGTGAAAGAGCTGAAAAAACAGCCGCAAGTGCCGATCAAAATTGATCTGTATCCTGATATCAATGAAGAAACGTTATTCCAAAAGATGTATAAAGAACTGAAGGAAGCACCGAAAAAAACCGTTAAAAACGTGCTGAAGCCTTGGATGCAGGAGCGCTATCTTCTATTCTTGCTCGAAAAAAACGGCATCTCTCCGAACGTATCGTTTTCCGAGCTGCCAAAGGAGCCTTTCAGACAATTTGTAAAGGACTGCAAGCAGTTTACCGTACTCGCAAACGGCACACTGTCTCTTGATAAGGCATTCGTCACAGGCGGCGGGGTATCTGTAAAAGAAATTGACCCGAAAAAGATGGCTTCTAAAAAAATGGAGGGGCTGTATTTGTGCGGTGAAATTCTGGATATCCACGGCTACACAGGGGGATACAATATTACCTCCGCCCTTATCACAGGAAGGCTTGCGGGGCTCAATGCCGGTCGCTTCGCCCGCTCTTGACCAGACCTTTCAATTTTTTACAAAACGCTGAACATTTGAAAATTCTCCGCATTCATGGTACGGTGAGACTTGTTTTGTTTCACCTGATTGCGGGGTAATTTTAAGAGAGGAATGATCTGCCATCGTACGACCATACTAAGCCTGCGAGCAAGATATAGGCGTACACAAAAAATTTAGAGGGTGAGAATATTTGAAAAATATATCTAGTGTATTTTGGATTGTGATTGTGATCACAGCTGCTGCTGTATTGTGGGGCGTTGTGTCTCCTGACAGCCTGCAAAACGTAACCCAATCCGCGCAAGCTTTTATCACCAATTCGTTTGGCTGGTATTATCTTTTAGTTGTCTCATTATTTGTCGGGTTCTGTCTCTTTTTGATTTTCAGCCCGATCGGAAAAATTAAACTCGGTAAGCCCGATGAAAAACCGGAATTCGGGTTATTATCATGGTTTGCCATGCTGTTCAGCGCAGGCATGGGGATCGGCTTAGTATTCTACGGTGCGGCTGAACCGATCAGCCATTACGCAATTAGCTCTCCATCAGGTGAAACAGAAACCCCCCAAGCCTTCAGAGATGCGCTCCGTTATACGTTTTTCCACTGGGGTCTGCACGCTTGGGCCATCTATGCCGTTGTGGCATTATGCATTGCATATTTCCAATTCCGAAAAGGCGCTCCTGGATTAATCAGCAGCACGCTGTCACCGATTCTCGGTGATAAAGTAAACGGCCCGATCGGAAAACTGATTGACTGTATCGCTGTTTTTGCCACAGTCGCCGGGGTAGCGACAAGCCTTGGTATCGGGGCAACTCAAATCAACGGCGGATTGAATTACTTATTTGGTATACCAAATAACTTTCTCGTTCAATTTATTTTGATCGCTGTTGTTACTATCCTTTTCTTGGTTTCTTCGTGGTCCGGACTCGGAAAAGGCATTAAGTATTTGAGCAACACCAACATGGTATTAGCTGGACTGTTAATGCTGTTTGTGCTGTTTGCCGGGCCTACCGTATTGATTATGAACTCTTTTACAGATTCTATCGGACAGTATATACAAAACATCGTGCAAATGAGCTTTAGACTGGCGCCGTACGATCCTGAGAAACGTGAATGGATTAACGGCTGGACGATTTTCTATTGGGCATGGTGGATTTCCTGGTCTCCATTTGTGGGCATTTTCATCGCCCGGGTATCCAGAGGACGGACGATCCGTGAATTTTTAATTGGTGTCTTGGTAACACCATGTATTCTCGCGTTCCTATGGTTCTCTATTTTTGGCGTATCGGCTATGGATATTCAGCAAAAAGGCATCTTCAATGTAGCGAAACTGTCAAGTGAAACGATGCTGTTTGGAACACTCGACCACTATCCGCTGACGATGCTGACATCTATTATGTCATTGATCCTGATCGCTGTGTTCTTTATCACGTCTGCCGACTCCGCAACATTTGTGCTCGGTATGCAGACGACATACGGTTCATTGAACCCGGCCAATTCAGTAAAATTCAGCTGGGGCATCATTCAATCTGCCATGGCTGCTGTCCTCCTTTATTCCGGCGGACTTTCCGCTTTGCAAAACACAGCTATACTCGCGGCGCTGCCGTTTTCTATCGTCATTCTGCTGATGATTGTCGCTCTTTATAAATCATTGGCAAAAGAAAGAAAAGAGATCAGAAAAGCAGAGAAGCTTCAGAAACCGAGAAGCCCGAGAGTGAAGAAGGCTTAATCACAAAACAGATCTTTCCGCTTGTGCGGGAAGATCTGTTTTATTTGCGATATAGAATAAGGGCTGAAAAACAGTAAAGCTGCTCGCCGTCTGGGTCGCACGCCGCCGAAACCGTATATTTGATATCAATCAGCTGTTCCTCCGCTATCCCTTTTAAAAACGAATTAATTTCCGTCTGTAAGTCTTTTTCATGCTCTTCATCAAATACCGCCACCTTCAGCATCTTATCCGCTCTCCTTTCTCTATCAATCTATTCCGCTTGGAACAGCGTTATGATAGAGAAATCTTGATTACCTCGTCTCCGGATAAAAAGCCCGTGTATGGCGTTTCTTCTGCGGCTCATCTTCTTGCCGCTCCACTTTGAGGAGCACGGCATAAACAATTCGCATATGACAGTAGCTGATCAGGCTGACGCTGAAAAAAGGGACAATGCCGGGCAGGTACGCAAGCAAGAAAAAGAGAGCGACAGTCAGCGCCAGCATGACGAGCGTATATTGCAAATACGCCACACTGAGCAAGAGCGAAAACTTCACATACAGACGTTTTTTCCATTCAAAATGGACAAGGAGCGGAAACACATAAAAAAGCATGGATACGAACAAAAATCCAAATATCATAATGGCAAAGCGGAGGACATGCAGAAGGAAATGGCTCGGATAAATAAATGCCAAATCGATATAAATGATCAAGCCGATGATCACCAGTACAGCGCCGATCAGATTTGAACGGAGAAATTCAGCCTTGTATTCTCGCCAAAACGTTTTTAAAACAGGGATGTTATCCTGCCCCTGAACCCATTTCCGCATGACAGCGAATAAAGCCGCGGTCGCGGGCATGATGCCGAACAGCCCGAGACCGATCAGCGTAAAAAACAGCCAAAGCAAGTTTGTATACGCAAATCTCATGATCCACTCACAGAAGCGCAGCACCCGCCCCATTGAACCATCATGCTCCACGGAGGTCCCTCCTTTTCCATTATACATTTTGCATCTGAAACAGCCTCTTAATGTTGATCGGCTTCTTTTCGGCAACCGAGCGCCACATCCCCTCACCAACCGCGATGGAGTAGGCTCCTGCTTCAGCTCCGGCTAAAATGTCATAGCGGCGCAGCGGGTCTTTTCCTAAAAAAAGATCCTCAAGCAATAACGGATCACCCCCGCCGTGCCCGCCCTCGTTTTTGACCACTTGTATCGTCTGCTTTGATTCAAAAAGCGGATAGTATTCAATCGTCTGCTCAGGAAAAGCAAACGGAATTCTGGAAGGCTCGTGAAATTCATTTGATTCGATACGCCCTTTTGTGCCATTGATCGTCAGCCGGTAGCCTTCATACGGAGCGGAAAATATGATCGAGTAGCTTAAGAGCGCACCTCCGTCATATTTCACAGCCGCCACGTACGTATCCTCAATGTCAATCTCCTCGTCAAAAATACACGCGTCAGGCCTGTACGCTGTATACAAGCTGGACTGGTCACCCGCTTGAAGATGATCATCCTTTACAGAGGCTATAGAAGAACGAGAATGCCATCTTGAATAGTAATGACATTTTTCTTTAACCCCGCACGTTCCGCAAAAACGCCCGTCTTCTTCCGGCAGCGGGTTCCACTCACTGTCCGCCCCATAGTAATTCAAGGCGCCATAAGCAAATACCTCAACCGGTTTTTGCCCGAGCCACCAATTGACGAGATCGAAGTGATGTGTTGATTTATGGACAGAAAGACCGCCGGAAAATAGCCTCGACCGGTTCCAGCGTTTAAAATAACTGGCACCGTGATACGTATCAATATACCAATTCAAATCAACAGAGGTGACCCTGCCTATTTTTCCATCCAGAATCATTTCTTTCATTTTCCGATGAAACGGGCTGTAGCGATAGTTAAACGCGACGGTGACTTTCCCTTTGCTTTTCGCCTCCGCCTCAAGCACCCGATTCGCATCCCGCACCGTCGTCACCATTGGTTTTTCTGTCATCACATCCGTATCCCACTGAAGGCTTCTTAAGATATATGTGACATGTGTGTCATCCCTGCCTGCCACAATGACAATATCAGGCTTTGAAACACACATCATCTCATCAAAAGCATCTGCGTTGTACTCCGGTACGTGGGCAAGCTCGGGAAACCTCTTCTTGCAAACGGCAAAACGTTTTGGATCGGCATCCAGCAATCCCGTAATCTCATATTGTGTTGAAAACCGCTCCATCAGCGGTTTGATAAACATACTGAGCGCTCTGCTGCTCACTCCGCAAATGACGATGTTCTTCAATGTCCTCACCTCTATCGGGCTTCAGTTAGTTGGGAAATCAGCTGCAGCGCTTCCTCTGTTTTTTTAGTGTACACAGGGATAAACGCCGCCATATTGCGATTCAATCGAAAAGAATAGCCGTTCAGCTGTTTTTTCCCTTTTTTGATCTGAACGGCATAGACCGTTTTTTCTCCTGTTTTTTGATCAACAGTTGTATAGGGAGATGTTTTTTCAGGCGGCAATCCGTCTAACGGCTGAAAATTTTCCGGATCATCATACGCTTGAAACATGTCTTCAGGCACGATGAAAACATCTCCCTCACGAGCGGTGATTTCAGTCAGCAGTTTTTCCGGAAAGGCTGGAAAGATATCCACCTTCCCGGCCTTCTGCCCAGCGGCCTCTTTTATGTTTTCCTGTACGCCAGCCTGCATATCAGAAAAGAGGATGACATGCAATCCATCCTTCCTGCTTGAGCATGATGCCAAAAAGAGAATTGAGATGATCACACACAAAGCCGTACGTGTACTTGGTATCATTTCCCCGCTGACCTAAAAAGAGGCTCCAGCTCTGTCATGGCCAAAATAAACGCACCGGCCCCATGCAGGTCATTTATGCTTCTTTCGCGGCTGACATAATAGTCATAGAAACCGGCCGACGTGCCGACACATATATCTTTGACAAGAAACGCACCGTCTTCTGCCATCTCGGTTTTCTGCTGAATCAAACCTTGATACGCTTTGAACAGTGTTGTTTCGTAAGCTCTGTCAAGATATCCTTTATTGATTCCTTTCGCGATTGCGTACATGTACAGACAGGATCCTGAGCTTTCCAGCCAGTTATCGGCTCTGTCGCCTTTGTCAACGATCTGGTACCATAATCCCGACTCCTTGTCTTGATAGCGGCAGATGCTTTCGACCATGTCCTGCAGCGTTTTTTTCCACACGTGACGGTTTGGATGCTTCTTCGGCAGCTCTTCAATCATGTCAGCAAGAGATATCACGTACCAGCCGATAGAACGCGCCCAGAATTCCGGAGAACAGCCTGTCTCTTCATTGGCCCATGGCATTTTTTTCGCTTCATCCCAAGCGTGATAAAAGAGCCCGGTTTTTGAATCCTTTGTATGCTTTCTCATCAGCGACTCCTGAAGCACGACCTGATCAAACAACTCCGGCTCCTGCTTCAGATTGGCATATTTCAGCGCGAACGGCCCGCCCATGTATAAGCCGTCAAGCCACATTTGGTAAGGGTAGCCGTCCTTGTGCCAAAAACCATCCTCAGACGTCCGGTTCAGTGTCCCATACAAGCTGCGCAGCCTTTTTGCCGCTTTGACATACCGCTCATCCTTCGTCGTTTCGTATAATGGAAAAAGAAGAAGACCCGCTTGAATGGCGTCAAGCTCATCTCTTCTAAATAATAGATTGCCATAATCATCAATTAAGAGATCTGCGTAGGCCTTCACATACTCAAAATACCGCTTTTGCCCGGTTGCTTCCCACAACCGCAATACCCCGCATAAGAAAACACCCTGATGGTAGTGCCAGCGGTTTGCAGGCGGCAACTCCTCCACTGTGTACGTGTCCATAATGGTGTTTGCCAATGCCTCCGCGTACGTAAGAGGTGATTTTACGGCGATTGATTGATCCATTGATCCCATCCCTTTCTTAATAGATTCCTTCCTCGCCAAATTTCTTCGCCAAACGATTCGCAAGCATAACCAAAATCAGCCCGACCGCCGCTTTAAAGACGCCGACTGCTGTACTGTAGCTGAATTGGCCCTGTTTCAGCCCCGCAGTATAAACGTACGTATCAAAAATTTCCGCCACTTCCCTATTTGTCGCATTTAACAGTAAATACACATGCTCGAAGCCAAGCTCCAGCGTATCCCCGATTTTTAAAATCAGCAAAACGACGATGACACTTTTGATGGCGGGCAGCGTAATATGCCACATTTGCCGCAGCCGTCCCGCTCCGTCCATTTTCGCCGCTTCATACAGCTGAGGGTCAACCGCTGTAATGGCCGCAAGATAAATGATCGTCGACCAGCCCGCTTCCCTCCAGATGACCTGCAGAATATACAAGGGCCGGAACCATTCTTCATTCAGCAGAAAATTGATTTTTTCGCCGCCAAAAAACACAATCAGCTCATTAATCAAGCCTCCGTCTACCGTTAAAAGCACAAACGAAAGCGATACAACGATGACCCAAGACATAAAATGCGGAATATAAATCAGCGTCTGAACAAATTTTTTAAAGAGAGCCAGCCGCACTTCGTTTAATAGAAGCGCCAGCAGAATCGGCACCGGGAAAAATATAACCAGGTTTAAAGCAAATAACACGAGCGTGTTTTTTAACAGGAGAAAAAATGTAGGCTCTGTAAACAGCCTGATAAAATGCTTCAGCCCGACCCATTCGCTGCCCAAAATGCCGAGAAACGGCTGATAATCCTGAAACGCAATCACAATTCCCCACATCGGGACATACTTGAATAGCAAAAAATAAATACAACCCGGCAAAATCATCATATACAAATATTTCTGCTGGACCAGCTTGTTTAGTAAGCGCTTTCTTTTTTCTTTTTTTAAAATGACTGCATCAACAGCCGGCACTTGCGCTTCTGCTGTTTTCATCTTTCCCAAGCCTCCTTTCACGGGTTCTTGCATTCACTGTAGCGCAGCAGGCAAAAGTCCGTCTACAATCATATGATCACATCCTGTCTTATCCCTTTATGATAAAGGATTCAGCCATTCCATCTAAAAAAAAGACACCAATATTAGAAAATGATTATTGACAATATCTATCAATCTTTGGATTAATTGTATTAAGGTGAAAGCCGATGTTATGAAATGGGGGGTTTTATGAAAAGAAGCCAATACAAGTTTTATTACAAACTGATCACGTTTTTCTGCCTGCTCAGCACCATTCCGGTCATTCTGGTCGGATTGTTTTCGTACGAGCACTCGCAGAAAACGGCTATCTCCAACGTTTCGGAGGAAAAACTCGACACACTCCAGCAGACCCAGCAAAGCATCGAGCATATATTAAAAACCGTCGATCACTCTTTAACCCACTATGTGAGTTCGCCGCCTCTCCTTCGCACACTGTCCGAGCCTTTGCACTCTGACCAATTTCAAATCTATAACCAAGTGAACCAAGAGCTCAACTACCTGCAAAGCTTCGATACCGACCTGTCCAACATGACGCTAGTCAGCTATATGAAACAATGGTACATGAACAATTCCGGCTTATACCGTTTGAATACAGACTCTCTTCATGAAGCAGCCGCAGCATACACGACACACAAAGCGAGCCGCTCGTATTGGACGCTTGAAGAAAACAATCATTTAATTTCGACAAAGGAAGGGACCTCAGAAAACTGCCGCTACAATATCAATTTAATTAAACAGCTTCCTCTGAACAGCACAAATACAAAGGGATTGGCCGCCGCAAGCATCCCGAGCTGTTCGCTTGTCAAAAACATGCCCGACTATTCAAATGCCAATAACCTGTTTATCATTAATGAAAAAGGCCGCATCATCCTGCATAACAACATGTCTGACATCGGTGAAACTCTTCAGAACGACGACTTTGTCCAAAAAATGCTGGCGCAGACCGCCAAAAGCGGGCAGTTTGAAACCGTTATTGACCGGATTCATTATAAAGTCACCTATCAAAGATCCGACTATAACACATGGACTTATTTCTCTCTCGTTTCCTTGCCTGAACTAAAAAAAGAAGCCAAGTCAATCGGCTGGATCACTTTTACGGTATGCTTTATTTTGTTAGCGCTTTCATTATTATTCTCTTGGCTTGGCTCCCGCCATTTTTACAAACCGATCCGTCTGCTTTACGAATCATTCGCAAGGCACGGTGCCATACCAGAAAAACAGCCGCCTCAAAATGAATTTGAGTTAATTGAACAGAGCTTTATGCAGCTGAAGGACAGAAATGACGACCTTGAAGAAATGATGAAACAGCAGGCGACCCATCTGCAGCAATATTTTATGGTCAGGCTCATGCTTGGAAAACTGACGGATGAAGAGGTCAATAACCGTTTTGAAAGCCTTGGTTTAGAGCAAAATTGGCGGCATCTCGCCCTGCTCGTGCTTCAAATTGATTCGCTGAATCATACGCCTTATGAGAAAAAAGATATGGATCTGCTTTTGTTTGCCGTCAACAGCATGATTGAGCGAAACATCCCGTCGGACAAACATCTCACACCCGCTGTCGTTGACAAACAGCAGGCAACGATTTTGATCAATCAGAACGGGACAAAGGAAGCATTCATAGCTGAGCTGAATGAGACTGCAAGGATGATACAGGATAAGGCGGAAGCGGAGCTGCAGCTGTCTGTCAGCATCGGCATCAGCCAGCCGTTTGATGCGCTGGTAAACGCGAAAACAGCCTATGCAGAAGGATCAGAAGCGTTGAAATACCGGCTCAAAGCGGAAAACAAATCGATTATCTTTTACGAAGACCTTGACCAGAAAAAAACCTTCAACACCCATTTTCCAAAACAGCTTCAGCATGAGCTGTTTGATGCCGTAAAAGAGGGGGACAAGGAGAAAGCGGACATATGCCTGCACGCAATTTTGCAATCGATCTTCACCCAAAACACCAATCCGTACCAATTCCAAATCGCAATCGCCCGCTTTTTGAACCATGTGATTGAACTGATGCATGTACTCGGGATCGAATTGTTTGAGTTTGAAGAAAATAAAATGCTGTACGATCAAATTTTCGAGCTGAAAACGTTCGAGGATACCGAAAACTGGCTCAAGAATGAGTTCATTGATCCGATGACAGACAAAGTGAACGCCCGCGCGGATGCCCAGTACAAAAACATTTCCGACAATATCATTCATATCATCCACCATGAGTTTGAATCCGATTTGACATTGGATGAAATCGCCCGCAGGCTGCATTACAACCCAAACTATTTAAGCAGCATATTCAAAAAAGAAATGGGCATTTCATTCAGCGAGTATGTCTCCGGCTACCGCCACCATATGGCGAAAAGCTGGCTTGCCGAAACCGACATGGCGGTAAAAGACATTGCCGAAAAACTAAAATACAAAAACTCGCAAAACTTTATCAGGTCATTTAAAAAGCTGGAGGGGATTACACCGGGAAACTACCGCCAGCAAAAAAGAAGCATGTAAAAACCCAAAACCGCGTTTTGGGTTTTTTACATGTTATTTTGCCTGTTTAAACGCTTCTTCGTATTCCTGAATAATCTGCTTCCCGCCGCTTGATGCCCATTTTTCCACTTCTTTATCAAACTGGCTTTCTGTGATGTCTCCTATTATATATTTATAGGTCGCGTCATCAATGATTTTCTTCAGTTCATCTCCCCGTTCCGACTCCGCGGCGGAATACAAGCTTTCAGCAGGGTTTGAGACGATGATCTTTTCATTATCTTTTGTCAGCTCCTCGTACGCCGTCCGAAGCGGATCCCCAGTGTTTTTTAAGTAGGCTTTATCAATGGCGATTAAGCCGGACAACGGCTGAATATCAGTCTGCCAGTCTTTCACTTGGCTTTCCTTGCGTGTGAACGTTTTGCCCTCTCCTTTGTTGTAATGAACGCCGTCAATACCGTAAGTCATCAGGCTATAGACGTCTTCTTCAGCGGCTCGGTCGAAAAACGCCAAAATCCTTTTAAGCTCCGCTTCTGTTTTCACACTCGTTTTCGGGAAAGCAAACACGCCGTTATGGCCCCCTGACGCCCACACCCGCTCTTTCCCATCCGGGCCTTTTATGCGGTTGATGATCTCAAGGTCCATAGACTTATCAGAGGCATGGTCGCGCAGATTGACCGCATCTACCATATTCCCAATATAGATGCCGGCTTTTCCTTGAGAAAACAGCTCCTGCTGCTGGGTTTTGCTTGTGACGGGAAAATCCTTATTCATATAGCCGTTATCACGCAGTTTTTTCATGTAGTTCATTGTGTCTTTGTATTCCTGCGTCATGAAATCAGGCGTGAACTTGCCGCCTGATTCCTTCCAGTCTGTCGGCATGCCTTCATACGAGCCAAGTGTTTTAAACGCGCCGTAAATGAAGTCATTGCGGTCTGTCAGTCCGAATGTATCGTCTTTCCCATCCTTATCCGGGTCGTCCTCCGTAAACGCTTTGGCCACTTCATAAAGCTCATCAAGCGTTTCCGGCGTTTTCAAATTCAAATTGTCCAGCCAGTCCTTCCGAATGACGATCCCTTGTCTGGAGAGCGGACGTTCTCTGTATACCCCGTAGAGCTTGCCGTCGATCGTCACGTTTTTATTAATAAGTTTGTTCATTTTGCTTAAGTTGGGGTAATCTTTGATATAATCGCTAATTTCCCAAAACATTCCTGATCTGAAGGCATTCATGACTGACGAATTTTTAATATCCTGGATGGTCACGATTTGCGGAAGATTGCCGGCTGCAAGCGCCGCATTCAGCCTGTCTTCTTTCACCGCGTCAGGAACCCAGGTGATGTCCAGTTCTGTATTTGTCAGCTTTTCAATTTCTTTAATCGCCCTGTCTTTCGGCGGCTGCTGGTGATACAAAATCGCCATCCAAGACAGCTTTACCTTTGAATCCGAGTCAGCTTTACCCTCAGCCGAAGACTGATCAGCCCCTTTACAGCCCGCCATCACTCCGCCGAGTGCAAATACAAGCACAATCAAAAGCACCCTCCATTTGTTTCCCATCGTACCCCTCCGTTTCATATTCATTATCCTTTGACAGATCCCAGCAAAGCTCCTTTTGCAAAATGCTTTTGTATAAAAGGATAGACAAGCAGAACTGGGATAGTCGCCACCACTATGACCGCCATTTTGATGGTTTGCTCGGGCGGCGGACTGCTCGACCCCATTTCTGACATATCCCCCTGCATCCCGCTTGATACAATCACGATTTGGCGTAAAAGCACCTGAATCGGCCATTTTGCTGAATCATTTAGGTACAAGATCGCCGTCATATACGTGTTCCAATACGTAACCGCATAAAATAGCGAGATCGTTGCGATCGCAGGAAGAGACAGCGGCAGCACAATTTTAAAGAAAATGCCCAGATCATTGCACCCGTCGATTTTCGCCGACTCTTCCAGGCTTGACGGGATATTTTGAAAGAAGTTTTTCAAAATGATCAGGTTAAAGGCATTAATGGCTGTCGGCAAAATGAGCGCCCAGTAAGAATCGAGCAATCCAAGCGATTTGACCACAAGGAAAGTCGGAATCATGCCGCCGCTGAAGAGCATCGTAAATACGACGAGAAACATGAGCGGCTGCCGGCCGATTAAATCACGGCGGGATAACCCGTAAGCCATCAGTGATGAAAGAAACATGCTGACCGCAGTGCCTATCACTGTCACAAACACAGAAACAAGCAAACTCTTATAAATAATATCTGTTGAAAAAATGTAACGATAAGCATCAAGCGAAAAAGTGGTCGGTATTAAAATAAATTTTTTCGACACAACTTCTTCTACTGTGGCGAAGGATGCCGCGATGACATGAATAAACGGTAGTACGCATATTAAAGCGAACATCAGCAAAAACCCGTAAATCAAAATATCAAACAGGCGATTTTTCAGTGAATGCGCGATAGCTCCCACCTCTCTTTTGTAAGCGTTATCATTCTTTTTTAAACGAGCTGCAGCATGTGACGATATCGTGTCTAAAATGTAGCAAATCTGTGATTGCCATGTCTATAATCATTTGAACAGAGTCCCTTTCGCTGCGGGGCTTGCCGTGAATGAGAACTGATGACAAAAGAAAAAGAGCATAATCTTAGAAAATGATTATGCTCCGTTCTCTTCCTCTTCCAGAAGTTCGGATGTATTGATTTGGGGCGAAAAACCGAGTTCGTTAACAGCGGATGCAATAGACCACGGCCGGCCCTGGTTGTCAGAGACGGCGTAATACGTGCCGTACCGGATATTGGTTTCAATGGCAGCTTTGAAAATCGAAAGTAAATCGGGATGAGACAGTAGCGTCTTTTTCACCCGTTCTTTTTCATGCAGCGTATCCATTTCATCTGTGACGACTGTTCCGATTCGAAGGTTGATTACTGAAAGCTTATTTTCCAAATAAAATAAATGGCCGATCTGTTCAGAGGTCAGCTTTAATACACCGTACAAGTTTTTTGACAGCGGATAATCACTTGTTGTGATTTCCCGCCCTAAGAGAGAACGCCCGTCCTTTTCGTATACATCTGTGACATGGTTGCTGCTGGCGAACACGAGCTTTTGAATGCCGAGCTCCGCTGCGGCGCGGCACAAGTAATAGCTTGCCCTATAGAAAACATCCGTCATTTTCTCAAATTCATTGATGTCCATGACATCGTATTTGATTTTAACAGCCAATAAATTCAAGATCACATCTGTATCTTTCGGAATCTTCTTCAACAGCTCCCCATAATTTGCCGCGTCAGCCTGAATGGAAGAAGCTTTGCCATCGAAATGATCTTTATCAAGCACTGTCACTTCATAATCTGCTGTAAGCCCTTCAGCCAGCAGTCTTCCAATCACACCATTTCCGCCGGCGATCAGCACTTTTTTCACTGTGTTCACTCCCCTTTTTTATAGATTGCCCATTTTCGGCGGGGCTGACACTTTTTTTGGCACTCACATGCTGGTTTAGTCAAAAGTCACTGGCAGCTCTTCAAGCGCCCGAAAGCCAAAAAGCGGCCGGTATCGGCATTCAGAAACAGCGAGCTTAAGACCGGTCATTCGCTGCAGCAGGGTATGAATCGCAATTTGTGCTTCTAATCGTGCCAGCGAGGATCCTATGCAAACATGATGGCCATGTCCGAATGAGAGGTGCGGATTAGGGTTTCTGGTTATATCAAAGACATCTGCCTGCGTGAATATGTTTGGATCTCGATTGGCAGCCCCTAATAGAAGATAGATTTGTTCCCCTTGACGGATCGTCACCCCGCTAATGTCAATATCTTCTGGGGCAACTCTGGCTGTCATTTGCGTGGGGCTCTCATAGCGTAAACATTCCTCAATTGTGGTACCGATCAGATCAGGGTTTTCTTTTAGCTTCAAAAGCTGTTCTGGATGCCGCAGCAGACAAAGGATTGAATTGCTGATAAGATTGACCGTTGTCTCATGTCCGGCAATCGCCAGGAGTATGCACGTAGATGCCGCTTCCTCTTCCGTCAGCTTATTCTTTTCTGTCCCATTCAAAAGCATGCTGATCATATCCTGTTTAGGATGGCGTTTCCGCTTTTGAATCAGCTCTCTAAAATATGCCATAGCCTGTACAGCGATATGATTGCCCTCTGTTAAAGCCTTTCTTGACCGGGTAAAATCAATCGTTTGAACGAGACTTAAAGCCCATTCTTTTAATTGCTCCCTATCTTCGGCCGGCACACCTATCATGTTAGCAATGACGTAGCTTGCCAAAGGAAAAGCAAAGTCCGAAATGACCTCCATCTTTTTTTCAGCTTGCACTTGATCTAGCAAGTAGTGGACAGTTTCATCGATATACGGGCGATAGCATGCTGACATTCTTGGGGTAAACGCTCCGCTGGCCATCGTCCGCAATCGCCTATGATCAGGCTGATTCTGAAACAGCATCATTTGATTTTGTACATGTTTAAGATCTTGATATTTGATTGACGTTTCCGGCAGCGGAGCACGAACTTTGAATCTCGCATCTTTTAAAATAGCTGCCGCTTCTTCATATCCTGTAACGTACCAGCCCGGGTATTTCAAGAAACTCCCTTTATATATAGGATGAACAGCGCGCAATGTTTCGTAAAAAGGATATGGGTTTTTCAAAAACGCAGAGGATGCAGTTTGAAATGCAATTGTCATGTGATCTTCTCCTTTTGTTCAACAATAAAAGCAATCGACATTACACCGACTGCTTTTATTGATTCTTTTAGCTTTTCACGCTTAAACTAGCCTTCATTTCTTCGACTGATTCGACTTCAAAGCCTACATCACTCAGCATTTTATGGTCCTCCGTCTCCTCCTGTCCGGCAGTTGTTAAGTAATCTCCGACAAAAATGGAGTTAGCGGCGTAAAGACCCAATGGCTGCAATGAGCGTAGATTGACCTCTCTTCCTCCGGAAATGCGGATTTCTTTTGACGGGTTGATAAAACGGAACAGCGCCAGCACTTTTAAACAATACAGCGGATTTAATTCGTTAACGCCTTCTAATGGCGTGCCGTCAATCGCATGTAAAAAATTCACCGGAATGGAATCCGCATCAAGGACCTTCAAGCTTTTGGCGATGTCGATGACGTCCTGTTTCGTCTCCTTCATTCCGATAATGGCGCCTGAACACGGAGACAGCCCTGATTCTTTTGCCACTTCAACCGTATTGACCCTGTCATCGTATGTATGTGAAGTCGTGATGTTGGAATGGTTTCTCTGTGACGTATTCAAATTATGGTTATAGCGGTCTACTCCGGCTTCTTTCAGCCGCTTCGCCTGCTCCGGCTTTAACAGCCCGAGGCACGCACAAACCTTCAGTCCATACGTCTCTTTAATTTCCTGCACCGCGTCTACGACCTGATCCACTTCTCTGTTGGACGGCCCCCTGCCGCTTGCCACGATACAATATGTGCCAATATTCAGATCGTGCGCCCGCTTTGCGCCTTCGAGAAGCGTATCCTTATTCACCATCCGGTAAGCCTGAATCGGCGCTTTCGAAATCGAAGACTGTGAACAATAGCCGCAGTTTTCCGGACAGAGTCCCGATTTCGCATTCATAATCATATTGAGCTTTACTTTTTTGCCGTAAAAGTGTTTTCTGATTTGAAAAGCTCCATGCATCAAAAGCAAGATGTCTTCATCTGGACAGTTTAATATCGAAAGCGCTTCTTCGTTGGTCACTTCTGTTCCAGCCAGCACCCGGTCTGCGAGTTCCATCCATTGATTCATTCTCATACCCCCACTTGATTCATCAGTAATGATAGATTGATATGGTCTTTTACCATATGTAGAACGGTTTCTTTCGTCACATTGGCAAGCTGTGGCGTAACCCCTAAAATCGGCACACCGCATAAGCGCTCAATCATTTCAGGATTGGTTTTTTCATCATCAGCAGGAGAAGCACTGATTCCATTGATGACAATTCCGGCGATTGGCAGACCCATGCTTTTTGCATATTGGACAGTTAAAAATGTATGATTAACCGTCCCAAGATGAGGACGTGCCACAATGATCATGGGAAGCTGCAGCGCTTTTATGACATGGCTGACTAAAAAATCCTCTCCCAACGGCACAGAAATACCGCCCGCACCTTCTACGATGAAGCATTCATGTTTTTCTCTTATCCGCTCCCAATGGCTTAAGACCTCTTCCATGGTGACAGCCTTTCCCTCCAGCTTCCCTGCAACGTATGGTGCAAGCGGCGCTTTGAAGGCAAAAGGTGTAATGTCTTCCTGAGAAAGACTCGTCTGCGACATAGACTTCAGCAGACTTGTATCGCTATCCGGATGATGGCGAGATATGCCGCTTAAAAATGGTTTAAACACCCCGACATCTCTGTTATGTTCTCGTAATAAAGCGGCAAGACCGCTAGATATAACCGTTTTCCCCACTTCTGTATCTGTTCCTGTCACAAAAAAACCCCTCAAATGATGTGCAGCTCCTTTCCAATGGAATGAAATGATGTCAGCAAATGATCAATATCACTCATTCTGTGGTCAGCGGTGATTGTTAATCTGATCCGGCTTTCACCTGGCGCAACGGTCGGCGGCCGAATGGCCGGGGCATAAATCCCCTTGTCCTGCAGCTTTTCAGCAAATGTGACCGTTTTTCGAGCATCGCCGATGACCACAGGAATAATCGGCGTGTGATCCCCTTTTACCAAATACCCCATGTCCTTCAGACTGGTTCTGATCATGTTGATATCAGAAAATAAAAGCTGCCGTTTTTCCCTGCTGGCTTCAATGATGTTGAAAGCTTCATAAGCAGCCGCACAGCTGGCTGGCGGAATGGCGGTTTGAAAGATAAATGTTCTGGCATGGTTGAGCAAGAAGTCGATGGCGACCGCTGAACCTGCGGCGAAACCTCCCTCTGCGCCAACCGCTTTGCTTAAGGTGCCGATCACAATGTCAGGACAAACGCCAAAGTATTCACTCGTTCCCCCTCCCGAATCACCCAAAACACCTGTGGCGTGGGCATCATCAACGATCACGAAGGCATGATAGCGTCTCGCAAGCGAGATGATCTGATCAAGAGGGGCAATCGTGCCATCCATGCTGAAGACCCCATCTGTTACGATAAAACGGTGCTGATAACGCTGTGTTTCGTTCAGCTTGTTTTCAAGATCATCCATATCAATATGCCGATAAACAACTGTATCAGCCTTAGACAGCCGGCAGCCATCAATGATACTCGCATGATTTAATTGATCACTTAAAATGACATCTTCTTTTTCCGGCAATGATGAAAGGACACCGGCATTGGCCAAATAACCGCTCGAAAACAGCAAAGCCGCTTCCGTCCGTTTAAAGGTGGCGATCTTTTTTTCAAGCTTTTCGTGCCAAACCGAATTGCCTGTCGTTAAACGGGAGCCGCTGCTTCCCGCCCCGAATTGCCGCAGTGCTTCTTGGGCCGCGGAGATCAAGCGGCTATGGCTTGCGAGTCCTAAATAATTGTTTGAAGACCAGACCGTTTGATTCTCTCCCTCAATGTTCCTTTCTGGAAACGGAGCCCCATTCATTGCCCGCAAATTACGGTATACGCCGGCTGCCTTCACTCTGTCTAACCGCTCGTTTAACCAGGCGTCAAGCTTCAAGGCTTGTAACCTCTTCGATCGCTTGTTTCATAATGTCAATCATTTCAGCGAGCTCTTCAGCTGTGCTGGCGAGAGGAGGCAGAAATGCAATCACGTCCCCAAGCGGCCTTGTCAGCATGCCAAGCTCTCGCATTTTTAAGGAAACTTTGTATCCGACCCGCCGATCAGCAGGATAAGGCTTTTTGCTTTCCTTTGATTGAACAAGCTCTGCGCCGCACATAAAGCCCAGCTGCCGAATATCCCCCACATGAGGAAGAGCGTACAGATCTTGAAGAAGGAAATGGAGCTTTTCACTTTTTTGCGCTACTTGTTCAACAATGTTATCAGATTCAAATAATGCCAGATTTTCAAGCGCTACCGCACAGCCAAGCTGATTTCCCGTATAGGAATGGCCATGGAAAAAAGTTTTTTGGTTTTCATAATCATCATAAAATGCCTTATAGATGTCTTCAGTGGCAAACGTAACGGCGATTGGCAAATAGCCTCCCGTAATGCCTTTGCCGGCAGCCATCAGATCAGGCTGGACATGCTCGTGCTCACACGCAAACATTTTTCCGGTACGGCCAAAACCTGTAGCGACTTCATCAACGATCATTAACACATCGTATGTTGTACATAGCTCGCGCACACCCGCCAAATATCCTTCCGGCATCACAATCATACCGGACGCTCCTTGAACCATTGATTCAATGGAAAGCGCGGCAATTTCCCCGTGATGTTCCTCGAGCAGCTGTTCAAGCTCTCGCAGGCATTCATCACGGCACTCGTCAGGATCACCGCTTTCAGAGCGGTACACATAAGGAATCGGAGCTTTGTAGCTATCAAACATTAACGGGCCGTATACGTGGTGGAACAGCTCAATTGAACCGACACTGACGGCGCCAATCGTATCACCGTGATAGCCATTTTTCATTGCAATAAATGTTTGTTTCTCAGGCCTTCCGATGTTCTTCCAATATTGAAACGCCATTTTCAAGGCGATTTCCATCGCTTCTGCACCGCTGTCTGAATAAAAGACCCGCGTAAGGTTTTTCGGGCTGATGTTGATTAATGTTTCAGCAAGCTGGGTTGCAGGAACATTGGTCATGCCCAATAACGTGGAGTGCGCGATTTTTCCGAGCTGTTTTTTTATGGCGTCATCTAATTCCTTTTTGCGGTGCCCATGGACATTAAGCCAAACAGAAGAAAAACCGTCATAGTATTCCTTGCCGTTTATGTCTTTGACTTTGATTCCATTGCCGCTTTCGATGATTAATGGGTTTTCATCATAATCTTTCATTTGGGTAAATGGCAGCCAAAGGTGCTTTTTACTGTTTTCTATCAAATCATGAGTCATGGTCTTCCTCCCACTCTATCAAAATAGGCTGTTTCTCCAGTTCATGAATGTACGTGTTGGCATCTTCAGGGCCATCAATAAAAAAGATGCGGCAGCCCTCTTCAATCCCGTATTCTTTCATTGCTGTAATACGCTGATAGCCCATTTTTTTACCCGCAACGTAGCCTGTTATGTAATCAGGGTCATCTGACCAGCATAATTCCGCAATGGTTATCGGGTGCCGGCTAACCTTTGAAGCAAGTGCAAGAGCTTCTTTTATTCTTGGATGTGCCGGCACGTGAAAGCGACTCGCCCATTTTTCAAAATTGGCGTCCGTCCAATCTATTCTGGACACCCGCGTTTGATCAACCCGCTTCCCTGAGTGAATATCAAACACAACTGCTCCTCTGACACCCGACCATTCAGGGATTTGTTCATATGCTTTTTCAATCATTTCCCGTGAAACGCCTTCTCTTTCCAGTAACAATCGGGCAAGCACTTGTCCCTCTTCCGGGGAGCTCACTTCGTGTGTATGAACTGGCAATGGCTGAATAGCTTTAATCGGTTCATGAACCTCTTCGAATTGTATTTGCATAAAATCCGGTTTTCCTCTTGAATGGGATAATCCTTTTTCTAATAAGGCATTGACTGTGCGCTTCATCTCATGAAATGGAATAAGCCGTTCTCCGCCGGATATATGCTTTCCGCCATCCTCATGAGATCCATTCATTGAAGCCCTCATTCTGACACTATAAAATGTTTCTTCTTGCATCCCATCTCGCCCTTTCACTGATAACTGAAGAACGTATATCCTATCCTATTCTAATTGTTAACCTATTATAAATAAAAGTTAACAATTAGAATATTATTATTCACATATGATTCTGTCAATATAAGAAATCTTCATTTTGTTTTGAGGCTGATTGTTGAAACGAGCAAAAAGACCGTTTTTACAGTAAAACGGTCCTAGCCTTAGATGTCTATTCCTCTTCGTTTTTTTCGATTTCGATACTTAATGAACAAGCCGATCCCATTTACCATCACCAGCCCAAAAATCGTACTGCCTAACGGCGCCCAGCCATTCTCGCCTGTGAAAAATAAGGAGAGAGCCACCTTCCCAGCGAGTGTCACATTCAATAGGATTAAACCAAATACAAGCGACCGCTTCCAGAAAGCAGCCAAAATAAAACCGAGAAAAACCATCATGAAAGAAATTGTTAAAACAGCCGAGACCGGACTGCTTAAAAGCATTTGCTCGAATTCGAGCACTTTTTGCATTTGCAAGTGAATCTTCTTAGGTTCTGGAAACCAGACCATACTGCTCATCATCAATACAAAAGTGATGATGATGCCTTTCCAGCTGCGCTTATACGCAGCATAAACCAATACGAGTAAAAAGAGGGGGCGAATATACCAGCTTAATGGATTGAGATGCCTCCGGAAAGCCCAATCCAAAATATCTTGTACTTCCATTGGTTCCACATCCCTCGCTCAAGTCTGCGCCTTTCTGCCAGTTTCCCGTAACCGTCACAGCCGCTTTTGCAAAAACCGGACAGCTTCATGCCTCATGACGGCCGTTTCGAAATGCCCTGAAGCGGAACGGGCCACCCGATAACAATCAGAAGCTCCCTGTTCAGCATACACAGCTGACAATTCTTTTTCGATTTTGTTCACACCCTCAGCCGGCGTTAACCGGTCGTGTGCACCCACAAGGCTAAGGTGCGGGCGCGGCGCGATCAGGCTTTGGATTTCAGATGCGGAAAAATATTTTGCAAGCGACGGGACGTAATAATAAAAGCCGTGCCGGTCAAGGTTCTGTGTTTTCATCAGCACATGATGATCTACCTGGCTGCACAAATCCACACACACCTTGATCCGGTCATCAAGCGCCGTAGTCCACCACGCCATCAATCCTCCCATAGACATGCCGATGGTTCCGATTCTGTCAGGCTGAACATCAGGGCGAGACTGCATATAGTCTAGCGCTCTTAAACTGTCATAAATCATCATGCCCCACATCACTCTTCCGGTAAGAAGCATTTCTTTAAAAATCTCGCTTTCCGCTTTTCCCCGCCGATCTCCAAACCCCCAATGATCAATCGCAAGCACGCTATACCCGAGAGAAGTCAGCTCACTGGCAAAAGAAGGCGCTTTCAAGTAGTCTGCTCCTTCAATCAGTTCACTTTTTCCCTTGTCATACCGCCCCCCATGCGAATGCTGAAACAATACGGACGGACACGGTCCATCTGCGGACTCCGGCTTCACAAAATAAGCAGGCACCTTTTCATGTCCGTTTAAGTCGAGCAGGAGCGTTTCAATGATATTTCCTTCTCTTTCTTCAATACGTAATGTCTCCGCCCTAATTTGCCTCCGATCAGGCAAATCTCCAAGCAATCGAAACAGCTGCTTTCTTCTTTCCTCTCTCATTCCATCATCCTTCCTTATTCGCTTACTTCACATTTACGAGACAGAACTGGTTTACCCTTTATTTTTTCAAACTAAATCGCATCATTTACTAAATGTTTAGTAAATATAACGAAATATTCCGAAAATAATTGTTGTAACCGCTTACTTTCACATGATAATATCAATTTATAAAAAACAGACGAGTTCATATTTTACTAAATAGATGAGAGGGATTACCATGGTTCGGATTAAAGATATCGCCTTAAAAGCTAATGTTTCCAGTGCGACTGTTTCCAGGATTTTAAATGAAGATGAGTCGCTTTCTGTTGCGGGCGAAACGAGACAAAGAGTCATCACTATCGCTGAAGAGCTCGGCTATCAAACGGTTGCTAAACGCCGGAAAGCCCGCGGGCAAAAACAGCGGACCCAACCGCTGATCGGCGTACTGAGCTGTCTGTCCCCTGATCAGGAACGGCAGGACCCTTATTTTTCTTCGATTCGCAAAGGCATTGAAAAAGAATGCTTTGAACAGGAAATTTTCATTACAAATTCGATTCATCTCGGTTCCTTTCAGGAGCATATCTTTCGGGAACTGGATGGTGTCATTGTCATCGGCCGTGTTCATGATGAAGCAGTTAAGCATATCAGCGGAAGGCTGGAGCATGCCGTATTTATCAATCATTCTCCTGATCCGCAAACATACGATTCGATTGGCATTGATTTTGAATCCGCTTCACGCCAAGCGATTGATCACCTTTTCGGCCTTGGTTACAAACGGCTAGGTTACATTGGCGGACAGGAAAAAGAGCATACGCTGAAGGACGGCCAAAGCATCTGCAGAACAATTGAAGACAAACGGCTGACCGCCTTTTTGGAGTCCGCCGTCCCCCAGCCTGAGCATGTGCTGATCGGAGAATACAGCATGCGTGAGGGTTATCGCCTGATGAAGAAAGCAATCGCTCAAGGTAATCTGCCGGAAGCATTCTTTATCGCCAGCGATTCCATGGCGATCGGCGCATTAAAAGCGCTCCAGGAAGCCGGACTGCAAGTGCCGCCGGATACAGCGATCGTCAGCTTTAACGGCATTGAAGAAGCTGAATTTGCCAGCACGCCATTAACAACGGTGAAGGTGTACACAGAGGAAATGGGCCGTACAGGCGTAAAACTGCTGCTTGACCGCCTAAATGGCCGAACGCTTCCTCACCATGTCACCATGCCCACAACATTAATCGTGAGACAAAGCTGCGGCTGTACAACTAAGGAGATGACATAAGAAAACAACCATCACGATGATAAGGAGGAAAAGATGAAACACACTTTTGTTTTATTTCTCTCTCTTATTCTAGTTATTCTGCCCGGCTGCTCAGCAGAGAAAAGCTCAGCAGATATCGAAAAAAAGACGTTAACCATTTATTCTACAATGTCAACGGACAGTGAAAGAGCTACGTTCAGAAAACTGGCGACAGCGTTTGAAAAGGAACACAGTGACATTCGTGTCAGCCTTCATTTCCCAGGCAATGACTATGAAAATATGATGCGTGTCAGAATGGCAGCCAATGACTTGCCTGATCTTTTCGATACACATGGCTGGGGAAAAATCAGGTACGGAGAATATACAGCGGATCTCCGGGATATGGAATGGACTCAAGGTCTCGATCCCAATTTAAACAGCATCCTTAAAAATAAAAGCGGAAAGGTGTATGCCTATCCGATCAATCAGGCAAAAGACGGTCTGGCATATAACCGCAATATGTTAGACCGTTACGGCATTGCCCCGCCGGAAACGATGGATGACTTTTTGAAAGCACTGAGAACGATTAAAGAAAAGAGCAAAGGAAGTATCGTTCCCTTCTGGTTTGCCGGATATGACAAAAGCTCATTTGCCCAATATTACGACCAATTCGCTACGCCTCTTCTCATCACAGATCCTGCCCATAATGAAAAAAAACAGCTCATCAACGGCACCTTTAATTGGAGCAAATTCACTTATTTATCAGACATCCTTAAACAAATGCAGAAAGAAAAACTGATTAATATTGACGCTGTAACCGCAAAAAAATCACAACTCATTGAATTAATGGCTCAAAACAAAATCGCCTTTACAATGCAAGGCGGCACACTCGGCCAAGACGTTGCCCAGATCAATCCGAACGTCAAGGTTGGCATGATCCCGACACCTGCCATACATGCCGGAGATGATCCGATATGGATCGGCGGTGAACGCTACACGCTTGCAGCTTGGAAAGACTCGCCTCATGTAAAAGAAGCGAAAGAATTCATCGCATTTATGGCCCGTCCCGCCAATGCCAAACAAATGGCTGAAGCCACATCGCTTCCATCAGGGCTGACCAATGTAAAAGCTGATATTTTCTACGCAAATGACTATGAGCATTATCAGGATGTCAAAGTCGAGCCTTACTTCGACCGTTTATACCTGCCAAACGGAATGTGGGACGTTCTGGGCACGGCCGGGCAGGAACTTGCTGCTGACATTTTGACGCCTCAAGAGATTTCAAAGAAGCTGGGAAGAGAATACAAACGACTACGGGAGCAATCGGAAACACAGGGAGCTGAAAACAATGAGTGATATCGCAAGAGACGTTCATGTGAAACAGGTTAAGCCGAAAAAGCAGTCCTCACTTTGGTGGATGTACCTTCCTGCTTTGCTCTCCGTTCTAGTCTTTATGATTTATCCGTTTGTGAAAGGCGCATTGATCACCTTTACAAACTGGAACGGCTTTTCACAAATCTACCAATGGGTGGGATTCGCGCAATATGAAAGACTGTTTTCTGATCCCGATACTTGGCACACCTTAAAAAACACGCTGCTTTACGGGCTCGGCAGTACTTTTTTTCAAAATGTGGTCGGACTCCTGTACGCCCTGCTCTTGCATCAAAGCATCAAAATGAAAGCGATAACAAGAACAATTGTCTATTTGCCGGTCATGATCAGCCCGCTCATCATGGGCTATATTTGGTACTTTTTCTTCTCCTACGACGGAGGCGCGCTTAACGATTTGCTCGGTGTATTTGGCATCGGCTCGATCAATGCGCTCGCCAGTCCGTCGCTCAATCCGTGGCTCATTGTCATGATAAACACGTATCAATATGTCGGGATTGCTATGGTTGTCTACTTAGCCGGCCTGCAAAGCATTCCGAAAGACTACTATGAAGCTGCACAAATGGATGGCGCAAAACAAGGCCAGCAGTTTTTCACCATCACGCTGCCGCTGTTAATGCCCTCCATCACGATTAATATGGTCATCAACATTATCGGAGGCTTAAAGCTATTTGATGTCATTATCGCACTCACCGCGGGCGGCCCCGGAAATGCGTCACAATCCATGTCCACGTTTATGTATGATTTGTATTTCAAACGGCAGGATGCCGGTTATGCCGCAACGCAAGGCATATTTATGGCATTTGTCATTTTGATCATCAGCTTTTGCGCGCTTGCGTACTTTAAAAGAAAGGAGACGGAAATGTCATGAAAGCCGCCCGTTCAAAAAAACTGCGGATCGTTACGCTTTTTGCCGCCATTGTAGCCTGTGCGCATTTTATTCCTTTTTACATCCTGCTGACCACTTCATTGAAAGCAAAAGGAGACTACAGTTCGAAATGGCTGTTTCCAGCTGACATCTCCTTTCACAATTTTTCAGAAGCATGGGAACGTGCTTCATTAGGAAATTCTTTTATAAACACTATCATCATCACAGGTTTTTCTGCCTTGTTATTGATCATATTCGGCTCTCTTGCCGCCTACCCTCTTGCCCGGCGGGAAACGAAGCTGAATAAAGCCGTTTTTGCCTTGCTGATTTCCATTATGATCATCCCTCCGTTAACATCCATGGTCCCCTTGTACAGAATGGTTGTGGACGCCGGCATGGTTAATACACACGCAATCGCCATTTTGATCAATACAGCGGCTTATATGCCGTTAACCGTATTCTTGTATTCAGGCTTTATCCGTTCGACCATTCCAAAAGAGATTGAAGAAGCCGCACGAATAGACGGCGCAGGTATGCTGAAAATCTTTTTTACGATCGTGTTTCCTCTGCTGAAACCGATCACTGCGACCATCTGTATTATTTCTTGTGTCTTCATATGGAACGACTACCAATTTGCGATTTTCTTTTTACAAGATCAAAAGGTTCAGACCTTAACAGTGGCCATGGCAGGATTTTTCGGTGAAAACGCCAACAATCTGCATTTAGTTGCCGCAGCAGCGCTTATAGCGATGCTGCCGATGGTTATTCTGTTTTTGGCGCTGCAAAAATACTTTATTGCCGGCCTGTCATCCGGAGCGGTAAAAGGATAACATTAAAGGAGGAAGCCATATGAAAAAGATTACATTTATCGGTGCAGGGAGCACCATTTTCGCCAAAAATGTTTTGGGAGACTGCTTGTTAACAGAAGCGCTGAATGGATTTGAATTCGCCCTTTACGACATTGATCCGAAACGCCTGCAGGAATCCCAGCTGATGCTTGAAAATCTGAGAGACCGTTATAACCCGAGTGTGGCCATCAATAGCTATGATGATAGAAAACTCGCCTTACAGAACGCAAGCTATGTCATTAATGCCATTCAGGTTGGAGGATATAAACCGAGCACAGTCATAGATTTCGAGATTCCTAAACGGTACGGGCTGCGCCAGACGATTGCCGACACAGTCGGCATCGGCGGGATCTTCAGATCACTCAGAACCATCCCGGTCTTATTTGATATCGCAAAAGATATGGAGGACATGTGCCCGGATGCGTGGTTTTTAAATTATACAAATCCGATGGCCTCTCTTACAGGCGCCATGCTTCGCTATACTAGTATCAAAACAATCGGGCTCTGCCACAGTGTCCAAGTGTGCACGAAGGATTTATTCAAATCTCTTGGAATGGAGCATGGCGGAATCGAGGAGCGCATCGCGGGCATCAACCATATGGCTTGGCTTTTGGAAGTCAAAAAAGACGGCGTAGATCTATATCCAGAAATCAAAAGGAGAGCAAAAGAAAAACAAAAAACAAAACACCATGATATGGTGCGGTTTGAATTGATGGATAAGTTCGGCTATTACGTCACGGAATCGTCCGAACACAACGCAGAATACCATCCATACTTTATTAAACGGAACTATCCCGAGCTGATCAGTGAGCTGCAAATCCCGCTCGATGAATATCCAAGAAGATGCGTCAAACAGATTCAAAATTGGGAGAAAATGCGGGATGAAATCGTCAATAATAAAAACCTTACGCACGAACGCTCAAAGGAATATGGTTCAAGAATTATAGAAGCAATGGAAACGAACGAGCCGTTCACCTTCGGGGGAAACGTCTTGAATACAGGGTTGATCACCAATCTTCCTTCAAAAGCGGTTGTGGAAGTGACATGCGTCGCCGACAGAAAAAAAATAACGCCGTGCTTCGCCGGAGAACTGCCTGAGCAGCTTGCAGCCTTAAACCGGACGAATATTAATACACAGCTGATGACAATTGAAGCCGCTGTCACACTGAAAAAAGAAGCGGTTTACCAAGCCGCAATGCTTGATCCGCATACAAGCGCGGAACTTTCCATGACTGACATCATCTCCATGTGTGACGATTTATTCACAGCACACGGCGATTGGCTGCCGGAATACAAATAAAAAACTAGGGGACCGCTCTCCCCTAGTTTTTTGGTTTTGTTTCGCCTTCCCAGGCCATCATGCCGCCTTCAACGTTGACGGTTTTAAAGCCCTGCTCATCCAAGTACTTGCAGACATTCATGCTGCGCATGCCTGAGCGGCAGATAAACACGTACTCTTTGTCTTTATCAAGGGTATCCATTTTTTCAGGAATATCCCCCATGCGAATATGAACGGCTTGCGGGATCATGCCTTCCGCCACCTCTTCATCTTCTCTGACATCAATCAAATATAATTCTTCGTCCGCTTCAATTTTTTCTTTTAAAACGGCTGTGCTGATTTCTTTTATCTCCAAAGAAAACACTCCTATTCACAATGATCATGTTCAGTATAGCAAAGTCAGCCGGGCGATTGCTATTCAGAGGCTGATGAAAAAAATCCCCTTTCGGCAAGGGGATTTTTTCTCAGGCTTAGTTTGCCACAATATTGACAAGCTTGCCAGGCACCGCGATGATTTTTCGAATCGTTTTGCCTTCAAGCTGCTCTTTGACCTTTTCATCTGCTTGAGCAAGCTGTTCCAGCTGTTCTTTCGTCGCATCGGCAGGAACCTGTAATTTCGCTTTTACTTTTCCGTTTAGCTGAACAACGATTTCAACTTGATCATCCACAAGTTTTGTTTCATCATATACGGGCCAAGCTTCATAAGCAATCGTATCGGAATGGCCAAGCTTCTCCCAAAGCTCTTCCGCTAAGTGAGGCGCGATTGGAGAAAGAAGCTTTACGAAGCCTTCCACATATTCTTTTGGAAGCTCTGACGCTTTATAAGCTTCATTAATAAAGACCATCAGCTGGGAAATACCCGTGTTGAAACGAAGACCTTCGTAATGATCTGTGACTTTCATGACCGTTTCATGATATACGCGCTCCAATGTTTCACCAGCGCCTTCAACGATTTTGCCATTAAGCTCACCGCTTTCTTCAACAAACAGGCGCCATACACGGTCAAGGAAGCGGCGCGCGCCGTCTAAGCCTGATTCAGACCAGGCGATTGAAGCATCAAGCGGTCCCATGAACATTTCGTACAATCTTAGCGTATCAGCGCCGTGAGAGGCAACGATTTCGTCAGGGTTGACAACGTTCCCTTTAGATTTACTCATTTTTTCGTTGTTTTCGCCGAGAATCATTCCTTGGTTGTACAGCTTTTGGAACGGTTCTTTCGTCGGCACTACACCGATATCATAAAGGAACTTATGCCAGAAGCGGGCATACAGAAGGTGAAGCACGGCATGTTCTGCGCCGCCGATATACATATCAACCGGAAGCCATTTTTCCAATTTCTCTGGTGATGCCAGCTGATCCGGGTTACGCGGATCAATATAGCGCAAGAAATACCAGCAGCTTCCCGCCCATTGCGGCATTGTATTCGTTTCTCTTCTTCCTTTTTTCCCTGTCTCAGGGTCTGTGACTTCCACCCACTCTTTGATGTTCGCAAGCGGTGATTCGCCTGTTCCGCTCGGTTTGATTTCATCCGTTTTCGGCAAAATCAGCGGCAGCTCCTCTTCCGGCACAGCCGTTGATGTTCCGTCTTCCCAATGAATGACCGGAATCGGCTCGCCCCAATAACGCTGGCGGCTGAAGAGCCAGTCACGCAGACGGTATGTCACTTTCTTCTCGCCGTTTTTCGTTTCTTCCAGCCAAGCGATCACTTTCGCAATTGCTTCCTGCTTGTTAAGGCCGTTTAGAAAATCAGAGTTCACGTGTTCGCCGTCGCCAGTGTACGCTGCTTCCTCAACGTTTCCGCCTTTCACAACTTCCTTCACCGGAAGGCCGAATGTTTTGGCGAATTCAAAATCACGCTCATCGTGACCAGGAACCGCCATGACAGCACCTGTTCCATATGATGCAAGAACGTAATCCGCAATCCAGATCGGCAATGTTTCTCCGTTTACAGGATTGATCGCATAGGCTCCTGTGAAAACGCCCGTCTTTGTTTTCGCAAGATCTGTACGCTCAAGGTCACTCTTTGATTGAATTTCTTTGATATATGCTTCTACAGCTTCTTTTTGCTCTGCCGTTGTGATGTGTTCCACCAATGCGTGTTCCGGAGCAAGTACAGTGTATGTAGCGCCAAACAGCGTATCTGGTCTTGTCGTAAATACCGTAAAGGATTCATCATGTCCATCTACAGCAAAATGAACGTGCGCACCTTCAGAACGGCCGATCCAGTTGCGCTGCATATCTTTAATGCTTTCCGGCCAGTCAAGCTCTTCCAAGTCTTCGAGAAGCCTGTCCGCATAGGCGGTGATTTTCAGCATCCACTGCCTCATCGGGCGTCTCTCTACCGGATGGCCGCCGCGTTCGCTCTTGCCGTCAATGACTTCTTCATTGGCAAGAACCGTCCCGAGGGCAGGGCACCAGTTTACAGGCACTTCGTCAACGTAAGCAAGGCCTTTTTCGTATAGCTTTAAGAAAATCCACTGCGTCCATTTATAGTATCCAGGGTCAGTCGTATTGATTTCACGATCCCAGTCATATGAGAAGCCAAGCGACTGAATTTGGCGGCGGAAATTATCGATATTCTGCTTCGTAAACATAGCGGGATCGTTCCCTGTATCAAGCGCGTATTGTTCAGCCGGCAAGCCGAATGCGTCCCAGCCCATTGGATGAAGGACATCGTGGCCTTGCATACGCTTCATACGGGACAGGATATCCGTGGCTGTATACCCTTCAGGATGGCCGACATGCAAGCCCGCTCCTGACGGGTAAGGGAACATGTCCAGCGCGTAAAATTTTTGTTTTTCATTATGATCAAGAGTGGCAAATGTTTTGTTTTCAAGCCAGTATGTTTGCCATTTCTTTTCTATCTCTTTGTGCTGAAAACTCAAAGTAAAAAACCTCCTTCTGATTGAATACGGCGTGTATGGTTCAAGTATTGACGGGAAGGAGAGAATTATATTCAGAATATTCCCAAACTAAAAAAAACTCCCTCATCCCAAAAAGGGACGAGAGACTTTCGTTTTCCCGCGGTACCACCCTCGTTAGCGCGGCATGCGCCGCACTCACTTGATACTTTTAACGCAGTTATGCGTCAGCGGCTTTTCACCGCTGCAACTCTGAGGTGAGTTCGGAAACAAACTTGATTGACTTTCACCAGCCGTCAACTCTCTGCAACAATATCTGCTTCCTACTGCTCCTCTTCATTGTTCTTATCGCAACCGTAATCTTAACTGTATTTTATAGAATTCTGTTCATAAGTGCAAGCAGGTTTGTATACAATGGGAATGTACCCTGAACGGGCGGAGATTGAGGACAATTACTCGGGTGGAGTTTTGGTTTGACGTTTGGACTCGGCCGGTTCGCCGCCGCTGTTCATTTCTCTCACAAAGTCAAAACTTCTGAGAACAGCTTCACCGCCGTAGCCTGAGATAATGGATAAGATGACAAGTTGAATTCCTGAATCGGGGTCAGCGGATAATACAAGTAAAATGGAAGCTGTCATTCCGATAAACCAATCTTCCAAAAATCCAAGGTAGATAAACCGCTTCGTCATTCTGGGTTTCTCCAGCCTGCCTCTCTTTTTCACATGACCGAGAATCCCCATGATTCCTCCAATTACACAAGCAATGAGTACCTGATGCAGCATCTTCATCATCACCTTCCTAAAGCCCTTATTTCGTAAAGCGACTTCAGGCCATCCAGCCCCCTTAAACGATTCCGATGATTTTCGATATCTACATACTGGCAAATCTGAAAAAAGCTTGTTTCTTCCATTATATGTGAACACATGATCGGTAAGCTTGATGCATTGGATTCATTTTTCACCCAGTGACATTGACCTAGTCACTCATTTAGCTACTTCCGTCATATGTTCAATTTCTGTTCTTATTTTTAGTGTATACGAGGACAAGCCTTGATGACAAACAACAAACTGCGCGCTTGCTTGAATCAGAACATGTGTTGTGCTACGGTTACTGTATAATTCATTGTAAAAAGGGGAATACAGGGCTTTCGCACAGCAAGCTGGCGCAGCCTAAGGGGGATTTATATGGCTAGTTTTCAATCATTTGGAATACAAGGACAGCTGGAAGTCATCAAAAAAGCGCTTGATCATGCGCGAGTCGGTGTGGTCATTACAGACCCCGCACTTGAAGATAATCCTATTGTCTACGTAAACCAAGGCTTTGTTCAAATGACCGGCTATGAAGCCGGAGAGATTTTAGGAAAGAACTGCCGCTTCTTACAGGGGAAACACACAGACCCCGCTGAAGTAGATAACATTAGAACCGCTATACAACATAAAGAGCCGGTTACCGTTCAGATCCAAAACTACAAAAAAGACGGAACGTTATTCTGGAATGAATTGAATATTGACCCGCTCGAGATTGAAGGCAAGACCTATTTTGTCGGCATTCAAAAAGATATCACCCGGCAAAAAGAGTATGAGAAGCTTCTCGAGGATTCCCTCACAGAAATCACTGCACTTTCAACGCCTATTGTCCCGATTCGCAACGGCGTTTCGGCTCTTCCGCTAGTCGGCAACCTGACAGAGGAGCGATTTAATTCCATCGTCTGCACATTGACGAATATCTTATCAACATCCAAAGATGATTATTTGATCATTGATTTATCAGGGCTGGCACAAGTGAATGAACAAACCGCCGATCAAATTTTCAAGCTGAGCCATTTGCTGAAATTAACCGGAACCGAATTAATCATTACCGGCATTAAACCCGAATTGGCCATGAAAATGAATAAACTGGATGCCAATTTTTCATCGCTGCAAACATATTCAAATGTAAAGGATGCCGTTAACGTGCTTCCGATCATGTAAAAAGATCCCGCTCATCCGGCGGGATCTTTTATTATGAAGAGATTGATGCTTGTTTATTTGTTTCTTTAGCCGGTTTTATCCGTTTGTCATATAAAAGCGTTGTGGCGATACTGATCATCAGCAAAACCAAAAGAGATAACACAAGAGCTTGAATGCCGAAATGATCGACAAGCAAACCGCCGAACAACGGACCAATCATTCTGCCGCCTGTCGCCGCGCTGTTGACAAAACCTTGATAAAATCCTTCCTTCCCTTTAGGGGCAAGCTGGTTGGCTATTGTCGGCACCGCAGGCCAGACAAGCATTTCCCCGATGGTCAGGATCACCATGGCAGCCAGAAACATCGGGAAGTGCTTTGCCGTCAGCAGCATACTGAAGGATACAATAAAAATGATAAATCCGATGACCATTTGCGCCTTTAGAGACTCCGCCCATTTTTTCACCACAAAGCTGACAAGCGGCTGGCCAAACACAATTAAAATTCCGTTGACCGTCCACAGCACACTGTATAAGGAAAGGGATATTCCAATGCTTTGCGTGTACGAAGCAATCGTGGTAGACCATTGAGAATAAGCCAGCCATCCGAGTACATAGCCGCTGCTTAATATGATGAGCGCGGCAAATTTCGCTTTGCTGTTTACAGCATCATAATCAAGCACAGACGTTTGGGACGCATCCTTCGTCTGAATATTTCGAAATCCGAAATATACGATAAAGAAAAAGGCCATATACAATACAGCATTCGCCAAAAATACATATGAAAACGAGAAAGAAGCCACGGCACCGCCAAGTGCTGAGCCGACGGCCACACCCGCGTTTTGTGCGACATAGATCGCATTAAATGCCTTTCTTCCCCCTTCAGGCCACACCGATCCAGCCATTGCATAGCTTGCCGGAAAAACAACACCGGAACCAAATCCCACAATCGTCAGCAGCACAATGTAGGCCGGCCAATCATGAAAAAAGACAAGGCCCAGCAGGCTTGCCAACGTAATCGCAATCCCGAGCATAATTGATTTAAAGCCGCCGATTTTATCAAACAAAAAACCGCCGCTTAAATTCCCAACCACACTGGCGCCTGAATTCAGCATCAAAACAAGCCCGGCTACTGTTAACGACTTCCCTAAATGATTATGGATATAAATCGTATTCAGCGGCCATAAAAAAGAAGCACCCGTCACATTAATAAACATTCCAATGACTAAAATTTTAAGAGCACGCGGCATACTCATCCCCCTTTCTCGCCTAAAAAAGTTCATGAAAAAAACGAAACCTAAAATGGCTCCGTACGAATCGAGTGATCATAGCACATTCATTCTATCTGTCTATTTCACATTTTTCAACTGATGTGCGTGAAAAAATCTAACAAATATTGTTTGAAAAATGTAAAATAAATAGAAAAAGGGGTAATGTTATGGAAATGGTATTATTATTCTTAGGATTTCTAGCATGTCTCATTTCGCTTGGCTATGGATTGTATCATCTTGTCAGATATGTGCTGAAAAAGGAAAAATGTTTCTCTAAGAGACTCTTTTGGCCGCTTTTGATAGGAGGCCTGGTGCTGCTCGTCACCGGAGCAGCATTGACAGACCCAGACGCTGCAGCAGCAAATGCTGAGAAAAAATATTCAGCGCTAAACGCCGAATATAAAAGCCTTACAAAAGAGCATGAAGCACTAGAGAAAGAATATGAAGCGGCCAGTTCTAAAGCAAAGAAGTTGAAGGACAACACAAAAGACCAAGACAAACTACAGCAGCTTGAAAAAGAAAATAGTGATCTAAAAAAGACTCAGAAATCATTAAAAGCAGAAATGAAAGAGCTTCAAGAAAATCAAAAACAGCTCAAAGAAGATACAAAAACAGTAAAGGCTGAAAATGAAGCACTGCAGCAAAATAAAACACAGCTTGAAAAGCAATTAAAAGAGACGAAAAGCCAAACTGCAAGTTCACAAGAAAACGCTGGAAGTTCTTCCAGCAATACAAAGAATGAAGCCAAAACAGCTGATCCAGCAGAAGGCTGTAATATAAAAGGCAGCAAAAGCGGCATCTATCACACACCGGGCAGTACATACTATGACCGGACAACCGATCCGGCTGAAATGTTTTGCTCAGTTGAAGAAGCTGAAGCCGCCGGTTACCGGCCGCCAAAACGATAAACAAAAAGCTCCAGAACCTCTGGAGCTTTTGCTGTTTCACAACGACGATTTAATAACCTTCTTATAATAAAGAACGGACAGAAAACCAAAAATGGAGTAGAGCGCGGTGTATAACACCATCACCAGAATCATCGGCGCCCACACCTCTGATCCGAATAAGAACCAGCCGGATTGGACGGCAAAGTAGCTGTGGAAGAGGCCGACAACCAGCGGAATACCGAAGTTATACATTTGTTTGATGCGTATTCCCTTCATCAAATCGCCTTGTGTAAACCCGAGTTTTCTCAAAATCGTATAATTCGGTTTTTCATCTTCACTCTCACCCATTTGTTTAAAATAAAGGATACAGCCAGATGTAATCAGAAACGTTAATCCTAAGAAGCCAACGATGAACATCACGATACCAAATAGTGATTTTTGTGCGATGCTTGCATCCAGCCTTGATAAATGCTGGTCTTTCTTGTTCACCTTTTGAAATAGCTCATTTGCTTTATCCAGCTGGTCTTCATGCTTCACATTGACGGTGATACATTCAGATTGCGCCAGCTGAATACGGGGATCTTTGTTTTTGTTCAGATATTGAAACAGGCTGTCATCCACTATGACAGCGGGCAATCCCCCGCTCGTAAACGGAAAGGAGAGAAGAAATTCTTTCCTTAACCCTTTGTATTGTAGAGATGTCGTCTTATGCTTGCTTTTCACTTTTATGCTGCCTGAATCTTTTAATACCATGATTTTTTGCAGTAAATCGTTATATCCGGATAAAACGGCTTCCCCTTCTGGCACATCGACCTGTTCCACCTCTTTGTCACTCACAACCGCAAGCTGCATATTATGGGGGTCACTCTGCAGCTCCTTCGGGTCTCCATCCATTATATTTGCAATGTCAACATTCACTTGCAGGAAAGGGGTTTCTTTTTTCACATATGAAATATTGCGTTCATTCAAACTGCTTTCAAATGTTTTGGCATCTTTCTCATTCATAAATGAAAAATCAGCCGCTACATTTTGTTCAGCAGTCTTTTCTGCCGAGTAATACGAAATATAAGCGAGCGATAACAGCCCAATGGCGAGCGCTGAAACGGTTGTAATAATCGTCAATAACAACGCGTTCGATTTCATTCTGAACATGATTGATGACAGTGACAGGACTTCGGAGATATTTAAGTAGCCGCCCTTGCTTTTTCGAATGATGTTCGAGATAAACGTAACCGAACCTTTATAAAAGAGAAACGTTCCGACAATGACAGCCCCCAGAATAAAGCTCATCGCGCCGAACAGTTCATTCATGGTCTTAAATTTACCGCCAAACAGCTCAGAAGACACATAGTATCCTGTCAAAATCAGCACGATGCCTAAAGCGCCGATCAGCATCTGGAAAAATGATATTCTCTTCACTTGGTCTTCAGTAGATGACGTCACTTTAAACAAAGATAAAATACTTTGTTTTTTGATAAACGTATAATTCATCACCATGATTAAAAGGTAAATGCCGCAGAATACAATGATCGTTTGGATCAAGGCCTGACCGGAAAAATGCAGTTTCGCATCAGCTTTGACGTCGACAATTTTGAACAGAATCATCAGGACAAGCTTCGATATCGAAAACCCCGCAGCTACCCCGATCGCTAAGGAACTGAAATACAGCATAATATTTTCCGCACTTAAAATGCGAAAGATTTTATGCTTCGTCATTCCGATTAATTGAAAAAGCCCGATTTCTTTACTCCGTCTCTTAATAAAAATCGTATTGGCATATAATATGAAGATCGACACCACGACCACAAGCAAAATCGAAGCGGTTTTAATGGCAGCGGCTCCCTTGATTGAAGACTTCACTTCATTAATCGCAGGATCATATTGGAGTGTGACAAAGGCGAAATAAAGCGCCACGCTAAAAATCAGCGCAAACACATACAAATAGTAATTCCGAAGATTCTTTTTCAGATTTCTTAGGATGAGCTGATTAATGTTCATGCTGCACCCCGCCTAACACGCCTTGCGTTTTCATGATGTCCTGGAAAAACGTTTGTCTGTCTTGGCCTCCTTTATTTAGCTGTGTATACATTTGCCCGTCCTTAATAAAAATCACTCTTCCGCAGTAGCTGGCAGCGACAGGGTCATGGGTGACCATGATAATCGTAGCATTGCGTTTCTGATTGAGCTGGCTCAGCTTGTTTAATAGATCAGAGGCTGATTTTGAATCAAGCGCGCCCGTCGGCTCATCTGCGAAAATAATGCTCGGTTCATGAATAAATGCTCTCGCGGCAGATGTGCGCTGCTTCTGGCCGCCGGAAATTTCATTTGGGTACTTATCACGGAGTTCATCAATGCCCAGCTCTTTCGCCACCTCTTCGAACTTGCGAACCGCTTCGCTTTTTGGCATTTTTGTAATCGATAACGGCAAAAGGATATTTTCTTTTACTGTCAGCGTGTCCAGCAGATTGTAATCTTGAAAGATAAAGCCTAAATGCTGTTTTCTGAATTCAGCCAGCTGCTTTTCCTTCATTGATGTCATGTCATTTCCGTTAATGTTAATGGTTCCGTCACTGACCTGATCAATGGAGGACAGAACGTTGAGCAAGGTGGTTTTCCCAGAACCTGACGCCCCCATAATACTGACAAATTCACCTTTTTGAATATGAATATCAATGCCTTTGAGCACTTCTTGTTTATTCAGCTTGTTTCCATAGCTTTTTCGAATTTTATTCGCTTGTAAGATCATCATTCCTATAATCTCCTTTATATTGGATACTCTCATTATAAAAAGGATTGCCGGAGTTTTCCTTCGATACGGCGAACAAAAAAGAAAAGCATGTGACATTTTCGTCACACGCCTATAACTCGTTCAAATTGATTCCGTTTGGGGAAAGTTAATGTAAAAACGGTTCCCGCACCGGACTCCGAACGTACATCAATATGGATCATTAACGGCGCCGCGGCTTTTTTCGCCAAGTACAGCCCCATGCCAGTGGACCCTTGATTATGGTGGTCCGTTGTGGATGTAAATCCTTTATCAAAAATACGCGGCACATCTTTTGGATCAATACCCCTGCCACAGTCTTTCACTTCAAGCTGCGTCCGTTCCCCTTTATGAAAGCTTTTGATCACAATCTCAGAGCCGTCGCTGTATTTTACTGCGTTTGTCAGCAGCTGCCTGATGATAAACGCCAGCCACTTTGCATCGCTCAGCACTTCCTCAGCCTCTAGCTGAATATCAAAGCCAATCCCTTTTTGGATACACCATGATTGTAAATCTTTGATCTCCTTGAAAATCAGAGGCTGAAGCTGAATGCATTCTACAGACAGATCGTTTTCAATAAATGACATGCGCTTTTGATGAAGCTGTTGATCTAGAAGCAGGTGAATTCGCATCCATTCATACGATAGCTGGGCTTTCAAGGGTTGATCTTCCATTCTGTCTATGATTAAATGCATCGCTGTCAATGGGGTTTTAACCTCATGGATCCATGCCATCAGCTCATCTTTTTCATTTTCTAATGTCAAGCGATGCCGGGCTGCGGTTTGTTTCAAATGCTCCGTTTGTCCGGTAATGCTTCTATCAACCATCGATTCAAACGGCGTTTCCGGTTCATTTATGGCTGTCACATCAAGATTGTTCTCCCAAGTTTTCAAGCTTTTATAAAATGCCGTTTCTTTCAGATAGCGGACCCAAATGAAAATGATAAAAAACAAGACACACAAATACACCATATAAAGAACATTGTTAAATGAAATGGAGGAATCAACAAAAGCAATGAAGAGCATCAAAACCTGCTGAAACAAAAACACAGCAATCCAGCTTCGCCTTTCAGTAAGGAATGCTTTAATCATAGAAATGATCCTCTTCTTTCGCCATGTAGCCTTGGCCGACTTTCGTCTCGATATATGTGCCAAGCTGCAGGGCGTCCAGTTTTTTTCGCAGGCGATTGACATTGACGGTCAGCGTATTATCACTCACAAACCGCTCATCGTTCCACAAGCTTCTGATCAGCTCTTCACGGCTGACAATCTTGTTTTTTTGTTCTATTAATTGTTTGAGAATGAACATTTCATTTTTCGTCAGTTCAACTGAGCCTTTCTCATTGCTGACGAGGTTCTGCTCCGCGTCTATGGCAGCCCCGCACCACGTTTTGAGCGTGCTCGGCTCTGTATTATAATGATACACACGCCGGAAGATCGCTTGGATTTTCGCAATCAGCACATCAAAATGAAACGGCTTTTGAATAAAGTCATCTGCCCCGAGCTGCATGGACATCACCATATCAGCAGGATGATCCCGTGAGGATAAAAAGAGAATCGGAACATTTGACCGGGAGCGGATCAGCCGGCACCAATGAAACCCGTCAAATTTAGGCAGTTGAACATCAATAATGACACAATCAGGCTTAACCGCTGCAAATTCCTGCAGCACTTGACTGAAATCCTGAATGCCGTATACATCATAGGACCATCCCGTTAAACGATCCTTGATTTCATGAAACAGCGATTCATCATCTTCAATCAACAAAAGTTTAAACATTAACTCACCGCACTTTTTCCTTTTTTATCAAGTGTATAGCAAAATACCATCATACGCCATAGAGAAAGCCGGCTGTCTCAGCCGGCTCGTACGCATTATAATTCTCTTCTTAACGCTGTCAGCACGTTGGTTTTGGTCGCTTTTCTCGCCGGGTTCATCCCGGAAATCACGGCTACCCCTCCGCAAATCACCACAGCGATGATCACAAGGCTGGCCGGGATGTAGGAGAAGGTGTAATTCAAATCGCCCGCATCACTTCCGCTTGTCGCCGCGAGAATCATCGGGACAGCCAGATTGACAAGGAAGCTTACGCCGTAAGAAATGATAATCCCAATCACACAGCCTAAAATTCCGATATACGCGCTTTCCATCAGGAACATTCGGCGAATGATGGACGGACTCGCCCCAATCGCTTTCATAATGCCAATCTCCTGCGTTCTTTCTGTCACCGCCATCGTCATCGTGTTAAAAATACCGATCGCAGAGATGATAACCGCGATACATCCGACAAAGATCAGGCCGATTTTGAAGACCATGAAGAAGGTGTTGGCGCCCTCAAGCTCGGTAGTAACTGATGTGACATAGTATCCATCATCTGTCAGATCACTTGTCAGCTGTTCCACGTTCTCAAATTTATCAGCAAAAACGCCAGTGTTTTTTTCAACATTTCCGCCTTTGAAATCTAAGAATTCCGAAAAATCCTTCTTGAATTGATCACTGATGAAAATGTTTGAGTCCTCCATCCAATCTTGAGATGGCTTTTTTGTAATACCGACAATTTTAAAATCATATGTTTTTGTTTTTTCAACATCCCCTGTTTTAGGATTTGTTTTTGATACACTTAATTCAATCGTTTTGTTCAGAATATCTTTCGTATAGCCATCTGGTTCTTTTATATCTTCCGGGTTTCCTTTTGCTTCCTCTATTTTTTTGTTATACGCTTCCGATTCTTTTTTCGTCAATAATCCCTTTGCAAAGTCGTATCCTACTACAATTTCATTTTCCGACTTTGCGACTCTTCCTTTTTCCAACTCCATATTGGCCTTTAGTTCATCATTCATATTGGTAAAGATGAGATTAGAGCTTTCATTTGTGCGATTGCCTAAAGTTGCTTTGTTTGGTTCATACACTTGTGTTCTTTCTACAACTGACCTTACATGATCATACTTCTCTAAATCTGCTTTTTTAATGGGCTTATCGCCTTCCTTGCCCATTACACTGACTTTCGTCACAACCTGCTGGCTCATCGTCATATCCGTAATCGTCTTTTGTATCCCGAATCCAACCGACGACAGCACAACCAAAAACGCACACGCCATTGTTGTCGCAAGAATTGTCATAAAGACACGGAGCCTGTTTTTCTTCATATTTCTTCTGATAAAATGAACCTGATCCTTAAACCTCAACCGTAATTCCTCCTTTTAACACACCGTCATGAAGCTGAAACTTTGAATGTCCAATAGAAGCCACTTCATCATCGTGGGTAATGATCACAAATGTAATGCCCCGCTCGCGGTTCAGCTGCTGAATCAAATCCAGCACTTCCTGTTCCGTTTCTGAATCAAGGCTTCCCGTCGGCTCATCCGCTAAAATAATGGATGGATTTAAAATCAACGCTCTTGCAATACTGACACGCTGCTGCTGGCCGCCTGACAGTTCATTCGGATAATGAGCGGCGTGATTCTCCAGACCGACGCGTTTCAGCATGTCCTGCACCTTTTGCTTGCGCTCAGACGGTTTGATCCCTTTTAACGCCAGCGGCATTTCAACATTTTCATACGTCGTTAACCCCGGGATGAGCTGAAAGCTTTGAAAAATAAACCCAAAGTGTTCAAGGCGGAACTGAGCCCATTCCTTTTCATTAAAGCCAGTGACATCAGTTCCGTTAATGACAATCCGCCCTTTTGTCGGCGAGATGTAGCCGGAAATTAAATTCAAAAGCGTTGATTTCCCTGATCCGCTTCGCCCGACAATACAGGCGATTTCACCTTTCGCCACGCTTAATGAAACATCTTTCAATACTGGAACTTCATTCTCACGGCCTTTTTTTCCGATCGTGAAAGAATGGTCGATATGCTGAACATCAATCATATTTTTCTCTCCCTTACACATGTTTTGTTTTTTTATAAATCGCAAAATAACTGATGAAGAAACCAATTACCGCGCCCGCAGCCATGCCGATGACATAACCGGTAAAGCTCTCGCTTGCAGCGTATCCAAAACAGCCGAAGCCTAAAATACCAATGAGGATGACGATCACTTGCACCGGACGATCCAATGCTTTCCACAAAAAGAAATATCCGTTACGTTCATTTGACAGTTTGACGAAGCTCATGTACCCGATGATGTAGAGAATTATGCTTAAAACAGTTGGAATCACTAAATAATACGGTGAATCATCAACCCAGTTTGGAACAACATACGTAATTGGAAATATATACTTTATCCATTCTGGTATAGGGAAGTCTAAAAATGCCGCTCTCCCGCTAAAAAGGATATCTATATTAATCGCAGGCAAAGTAATGAATAAAAAAGGTAAAATAGTGGCGGTGAATGAAACCAAAAGCTGTGCAAAAATATGGCCTGTCAGTGCTCCGCCAGCCATAACCAAAGAATAAGCCAACATGCTGACAATGATCATTCCCAAGCTGTAGTTGTGAAAATAAATGGCCTGATCAGGCTTCAAAAGCACGAGCAGCAAAACGGATAAAACATATCCTATAAGTTGCGGCATCACAATCACCATTCCGCCTGTAAGGAACTTCGCATTAAATATCTGCCCTCGTGTATATGGAAGGCTTAATGTAAAATCAAACAAGCCCTTGCTTCGTTCAATCCCAAGCTGGCTGACCGCCAAAACGACACCCCAAATCCAAAACAATGAGATAAATGTGCCGTTTAAATAGTTAATCGTAAATACACAGGTTCCGGCCCACTCGTTCTGATTAGCCACGCAGCCTTGATATGAGATGTACGTATTTAATACGGTAAAAGGATTGCTAAGCATAAATACCAAAAAAATCATGATGAGCAGCGCTTTATTTTGCTTCCACTCTTTATAAAATAGCCCGGAATCCGGCACATCACTTCACTCCAAACCGAAAGTATTTCTTAAGTTTTCGTTTTCTTATAAATAGAGAAGTAGCTCACTAAAAATCCAACTACGGCTCCAATAATCATTCCAAAAATGTAACCCATAATAGAATGTCCGGCTGAATATCCAAATAAACCAAATCCAAGAATACCGAAAGCTATAACCAGAATTTGTACAGGACGATCTAATCTATTCCAAAGGAAAAAGTATCCGTTACGCTCACTAGGATGCCTTTTAAAGCTGATATAACCAATCAAGTAAAACAGAATGCTCATGACGGCTGGAATCAATAAAATATATCTGTTATCGGAAAGCCAGTCATTACCAACAAAAACCATAGGAAATAGATACATAAGTTTGTTTTCCATCTCATAATAGTTTTCTAAGGAAGAGAAATATTCATATATATGGAAATTAAAAACGATCTCTAAATTAGCAAGCGGCAATGCAACAATTAAATACGGCAAGATAGCTGCAGAAAAAGCTGTTAAAAGTTGGGCAAAAGCATTTCCAGTTAACGCTCCGGCGGCCATCACTAATGAGTAAGCCATAAAGCTAATCACGATCACTCCAACGCTGCTATGCTCAAAAAAGTAAACATGTTCGGGTTTGTAAGCTAGAATAAGCAGCCATGCCAGCAAAAAGCCAATCAATTGCGATAATACAATCACTAAACCGCCTAACCAAAATTTCGTCTGGAAAATTTGGCTTCTGCTATATGGAAGACTTAATATAAAATCCATCGTGCCTTTCGAACGTTCCAGGCCCAGGAAGCAGACCGCCAAGATAACACCCGGCACCCAGTTGATATCTATCAGGTTGCTCCCATAATTTACAATAAAAACACAATATTGCGGGTCTTGATGGGCAAGACATCCTTGATAAGATAAATACGCATTGACAATAGAGAGCGGATTTGCCAGTACTAAAAACGCAATATTTAACAAAAGCACAACCTGATTCTGCTTCCACTCTCGATAGAGGAGACCTCGGTCTACCATCTCCGCTTCCCTCCAAACTTCGCAATGAACACTTCTTCTAAGTTGACAGGAAGCTCATTCCATACTTTTGGCTTCAGCTCTCTCAAAAAGCTCTTTTTCTCCTCGTCGCTTTTCGGAATCAGCACCGTATAGAACACGCCGGCCTGATCGAGCATCGGAATATTTTGTTCTCTGATCTCCAAGTTGACATCTGTATCAAACGCCATTTGAATTTTGATGTATTCCTCTTTTAGCTCATCAAGATCCATCACATTCGTCAGCTTGTTATCTTCGAGAAAACCAATTCGGTTGCACATCCGTTCTATATCTTCAAGGCGGTGGGAAGTGATCAGGATGCTCGTATCACGCTCTGCCACTTCATCGACCATCAGCTGCAGCACATCGTGCCTTGTCACCGCGTCTATTCCATCCGTAGGCTCATCAAGGAGAATCAGCGCCGGTCTTGCCGCAAACGACAGAACGAGCGACAGCTGTTTTTTCAGGCCCGTCGACAGCTCACGGTACTTTTTCGTTTCTGGAATTTCGTATCTATTCATCAACTCATTCGCGTACGTGACGTCAAATTTCGGATAAATTCTTCTCAGGATGTCGACAAGCTGCTTATATGTATACTTGTCGTAAAAAGGGTTTTGAACGGGCATGTAGATCATATTTTGTTTGACCTTCGGATGCTTTTTGATTTCTACGCCGTCAAACAAAATCGTCCCGCTGTCTGCGAAAATGATTTGCTGGATTAAACGGAGCATCGTCGTTTTGCCTGACCCATTGCGGCCGAGAAGCCCGAAGATTTCTCCTTTTTCAATCGTTAATGAAACATCTTTTAATACTTGATTGCCGTCAATCGTTTTTGACAGCTGCCGTAATTCAATCATCCTCTTGCCCTCCTTTCACATCCATGCTGATTTCCTTCATCCATTCCTGCAGTTTTTCCAGCTCAACCCCTGCATAATGGGCATCGATGATGAGCTGTTTAAGTTGCTCTTTAATCATCGTCATCTTCCCTTCAACCAAAGTTGTTTTCGCTTGCTCCGAAATATAGGTCCCTCTGCCCCGCAGCGTTTCGATAATCCCTTCACGCTCAAGCTCTTTGTACGCTTTGCTGACAGTGTTGGGATTCGCAATAATGATCGTCGCCAATTCTCTGACAGAAGGAAGCTTATCACCGGGCGTCATGATCCCTTTTAAACAAAGCTCTTTCATTTGCTGAATGATTTGTTCGTAAATGGGTGTTGAGCTTCTTGGATCGATTTGAATCATTTACTTCCCTACTTTCTATACGATCTGAACCTTTTATAAATAAAACTGATCAATTATACTTTTTTGCCATTCAAAACCGATCATCACAAGAACAAGAAAAAAAGAACAAGCGATCACAGATGCCGCGATCAGCATCGGCAAGTTACGTTTGTTTCGTTTTTTTGTTTCATAACTGCCTCCTTCATTTCAATCTAAATTGACTAATCTATTTTGAGTGTCTATAGTGTATTACATCAATTAGTACACTCAATACAATAAATACTTTTACGCCTAAAGTCAATCCTTTTTTTACAAAAAAACGGACCCTTAGTCAAAAGGGTCCGTTTCTTACACATCAAGAGGGTGGTGCAGGATCATATTATTTTGCAAAGCTTGAAGCTGAAGCCTCATTCTGTACAACTGTTCTCTCTGCTGGTCATTTGACGACAGCCACAGCTTATTTAAAGCATTTACCGCATTTTCAAGCTGCATTTGCGCGTCACTGTATTCTTGGTCGTTATAATGCTCTTGTTTTGAAGCGAGTTTCAGCTGTTCTTCAGCATCATCATACGCCTGCATACATTGCTGGAGATGTTCATCTACTGATTGTCTTGTTGCCACAGTAACCCCTCCTCTTGGTAATGGAAACAATCCATCACTCATATTGTAGCCCCATCTCACTTCGTTCAATAAAGTAATTTATGGTCGATATTCATTTGTTCTCTTGTGAAATGCGTGCTACAATTTTAGGATGCAATCGTACGCAAGGAGGCACATGAATTGTGATGCAGAACAATCCTTTTCCTTATTCAAATACGGAAAAACGCTATCATACATTGAATTATCATCTTAGAGAACATTTCGGCCATAAGGTGTTTAAAGTGGCGCTTGACGGCGGCTTTGACTGTCCGAATCGGGACGGCACTGTTGCCCACGGCGGCTGCACTTTTTGCAGCGCAGCAGGTTCAGGCGATTTTGCCGGAAACCGGGCCGATGATTTAATTACGCAATTCCATGACATCAAAAACCGCATGCACGAAAAATGGAAGGACGGAAAATACATCGCTTATTTTCAGGCCTTCACCAATACTCACGCCCCGGTTGAGGTGCTTCGTGAGAAATTTGAATCTGTTCTCGCCCTAGACGATGTGGTCGGCATTTCGATCGCCACACGTCCGGACTGTCTGCCCGATGATGTCGTTGACTATTTGGCAGAACTGAATGAACGCACGTATTTGTGGGTGGAGCTTGGGCTTCAAACGGTTCATGAACGGACTGCTCTTCTGATCAACCGCGCACATGATTTTAACTGTTATGTGGAAGGCGTCAATAAATTAAGAAAACACGGCATACGTGTCTGCTCGCATATTATCAACGGACTGCCTTTGGAAGACCGGGACATGATGATGGAAACCGCAAAGGCCGTCGCAGATTTGGACGTCCAGGGCATTAAAATTCACCTGCTGCACCTATTGAAAGGCACGCCGATGGTCAAGCAATATGAAAAGGGAAAACTGGATTTCCTATCTCAAGATGAATATGTGCAGCTCGTTTGTGATCAGCTTGAGATCATTCCGCCGGAAATGATCGTCCACCGCATTACAGGTGACGGACCAATTGAATTGATGATCGGGCCGATGTGGAGCGTCAACAAGTGGGAAGTGCTTGGCGCTATTAATAAAGAACTTGAAAATCGCGGCAGCTACCAAGGAAAGTTCTTTCAACGGCTTGAGGAGGAATCAGCCCTATGATTTTGAAGAAGATTCTTCCTTACAGCAAAGAACTGCTGAAAATGGCTGCGGGAGAAGGAGATATTGTCGTAGATGCAACGATGGGCAACGGCCATGATACGCAGTTTTTAGCGGAGCTCGTCGGTGAAAACGGCCATGTGTACGCATTCGACATCCAAGAATCAGCCGTAGCCAACACAAAGGAACGGCTCGGTAAGACATATCAAGGGCGAACAACGTTATTTCACAAAAGCCATGACAAAATCGCTGAATCCCTCCCGCAGGAAACACATGGCAAAGTGGCTGCCGCTGTGTTTAACCTTGGCTATCTGCCGGGCGGGGACAAGTCGGTTACGACCAACGGAAATTCAACCATCAAAGCGATTGAGCAGCTTCTCAGCATCATGAAAGATGAGGGCTTGATTGTTCTGGTTGTTTATCATGGCCATCCGGAAGGCAAAGCTGAAAAAAACGACGTGCTCGATTTTTGCCGAGACTTGGATCAGCAAGCAGCCCGTGTGTTAACATATGGATTTATCAATCAGCAAAATGATCCGCCATTTATTGTCGCCATCGAAAAAAAAGCTCAAATCAGCAAATGATTTGAGCTTTTTTCTTTGAGTTTTTCATCCATGCTATTTTTTGAAATTTTCGATAGGCTCTGCCGTTGATATAAAAGAAAAAGGAGGTTTTTCCGCTCGCTTTGATCAACTTCTTCGCGAGCCGGCCCATTTCCTTTTGGCCCGCCACTTTATCATCTGACAAATAAACGCCCAGCAAGCCGCGATTGATTAAACGATGGAAGTTTTCATGCGGAATGCCGTGCAAATGTTCATCGGCTTTTTGGATAAAGTGTTCAAGCCGCTTCATCATTTCTTCGTGTGACTGATAATACGAGCAGAAATTCAAGTCCCCTTCCAGCAAGTCCTCCTCCTGATCAATCAAATAATCGAGCAGAATGTGAAGACCTTGTATGTAAGGAAAATAACTATTGCGGATTTTTTTAGCGGTTGTTTCCGTGAAATCAGGCTGGAATGAATACGCAACAAGACAGAAAATGCCTAATGTAGAGCCTGCACAAGCCGAAAATTCATACCATTCCATCTCAGGAAGCTCTGATTCATATTGAGTAAACCACTTCTCAAGCCTCGGAACACGCTCATGCTCAATGACGTGCTTATGCACCTGCAAATCGCAATAATAGCCGCATAGTTCAAGCAGATAGGGTTTAATCATGTCGTAGTGCTCAATTGAACCAAGAACACGCTGACACGTTTTGACCAATTCATGCAAATACCCGCTGTCATCCTGTTCTTCTCTGAATAAATAATAATTTTGCGGCTCCGCTCCCACTGTCAGTGCGTCCTGCATTGAGGCGTGAAGCATCCGAAAATCCTGCGGGTCAAGTGAGGTGCTGCGGTCGCACAGATTGTCCAGATAATCACTGATCGTTTGATACGCGATGATAAACTCGACACATTTTTGCTTTTGATTGCCTGACAATAACGCCAGTATGCCGCCGCCTTCACAGTGGAATGTTTTGTCTCGAATACTTGCGGTTGCCTGTGCTTTTAATTCACTGTTATGAATTAATTCTGATTTTCGCTTCCATATGTCCAGCTCTTGATGAACGAGCGGAAAAATATCTCGATATACTTTTGCCATCAGTCCAAAAGGATGTTCCGGTACTGTCAACACATGCACCCCCAATTAGTTCAAATATATTGATCAGTAAACGCTCTTGCTGCTTTAAAGACATCTTCTCTTTCGGGTTCATTAAATATTTCATGATAAAGCCCTTCCCACTCTCTGTACGCTTTATTGCGGGAAGCAACACCTGAAAACCACTTGACCGCCATCGTTTTGTCAACAAGCTTGTCGTTACCGGCCTGCATCACTAGAAGCGGCACTCTCAAAAACGCATCTGTCGGCATCATCGCTGACTCAATTGCTTTCAACAATTCTCTGTACCACCTGACAGATACTTTTCTGACGTATAACGAGTCGTTTTGGTCGGCCTCGATGACATCCTCATTACGCGTCGCCATATCAATTGATAAACCCGAATCAACCCTAAGCGACGGAGCGATGACATTTAGGCCTCTTGATGCAAGATCAAGTGCTTTATTGACTTTAATTTGCAGTCCTAGACATGGTGATGATAAAATAATTCCCGTGATCCGGGGATTTCTTTGCCGTTTAAACCATTCAATCGCGATCAGGCCGCCCATGCTGTGTCCAAGAAGAAAAACCGGCAGCTCAAAGGTTCGTGCTTTATCTATCCAAGTATCTACTTCATCAATGTATTCTTGAAATGAGCGAATATGACCTCTTGCCCTTGTCGTTGTTCCCTGACCCGGCAAGTCGCCCATGACAACGTGATAACCCGAAGATCTCCACATTTCAATCAGCCATTTATATCGTCCGTGATATTCACTTGCCCCGTGAATCATCACAATGACTGCAACAGGTCTGTCTGCTTTCCAGGTCCACATGCTCTTCACCTCATACAAAATTTAAATAGAGAAAGAAGGATGAATATTATGATCTACCCTTATAAGAAACACATGCCAGATATCCACTCAACAGCCTTTGTAGCTGATAACGCAACAATTACAGGTGATGTTGTTATCGGAGAACAGTCCAGCATTTGGTTTTCTGTTGTCATAAGGGGAGATGTCGCGCCGACCAGAATCGGAAACAGAGTCAATATTCAAGATTTAAGCTGCCTCCATCAAAGCCCGAACCGGACGCTTCTCATTGAAGATGACGCCACGATAGGCCATCAGGTTACACTTCATAGCGCTGTCATCCGCAAGAACACCTTAATCGGCATGGGCTCAATCATCTTGGACGGAGCCGAAATTGGCGAAGGCGCCTTTATTGGTGCCGGCAGTCTTGTGCCGCCGGGAAAAACCATTCCGCCTGGCCATCTCGCCTTTGGCCGTCCTGCAAAAGTCATCCGCCCTTTGACGGAAGAAGACCGGCAAGATATGCAGCGAATACGGTCGGAATATGTAGCAAAGGGCCAATACTATAAATCACTTCAATAAACATAAGACCTGCTTCGTCTTACTTTACCATTTTTCAAATTATGTTTGAAAGCAATAACCATCGGTTACCCGGGCGTAATGACCGTTCGGGTTTTGATTTTTCCATAAAACATTCACATATGGCATCAAATGTATGACTTTTATCTTATCATAAAACATGATTCACAACTGTAGGCAGCCTCTCAAAAACACATTCCTATTCTTTCCTGTTCTTGATTTTCTATGAGCACACACAAAAAGAGCTCACTGTGAGCTCTTTTGTCAACTGATATTTCGTTCGCTGGCAATAGGCATTTTTCTTATGGAAACCTTTTGCATAATACAGCAAGTAAGATGAGAAACCAAACCGGTCCGACAATCACGGATCCTCTTGTATCAGAACTGTAAGCCATAAGAATAAAGATAAATGCTAAAAATGCCAATGATATTTAAGACGCAAACAGAAAAAACGGATTGGTAATCAATAATGATGGAGAAATAAAGGTATCATAACAAGGCTTTCGACGAATCGAAAGCCTTGTCTGTCACACAAAGATGACTTCTTTAGGCTGATGGTTCAGCTCTTCAGGCATATAGCGTTTTTCGATATTGATGCTATGCCAGATCATAAAGATCAGTACAGTCCAGATTTTACGGCTGTTATCTGCCTTGTCCGCACAATGGTCTTCAAGAAGCTGCAGGACATACTCCTTATGGATATAAGCATCCGTTTGGCTTTCTTGAATAATATTCCGCACCCATTCGTTCATTTCGTTTTTCAGCCAATGACGAATCGGTACAGGGAAACCGAGCTTTTTGCGGTTTAATACGTGTTCAGGCACAATTCCTTCAGCGGCTTTGCGAAGAAGATACTTCGTCGTGCCGTTCTTCGTTTTCAGCTCATCAGGAATTTTCGAAGCAACATCAAATACAACTTTATCCAAGAATGGCACACGGAGTTCTAAAGAATTCGCCATCGTCATTTTATCCGCTTTTAACAAAATGTCCCCGCGCATCCAAGTGTGGATATCGACATACTGCATTTTATTAATATCGCTGTATGAGCTGCTCTCTGTAAAGTAAGTCTTCGTCACATCGCGATATGAAAGGTTCGGATTATAATGCTTCAGCAGCTGTTTTTTGACAGACTCTTCGAAGATCTTCGCGTTACCGATGTAACGATCTTGAAGCGGTGTGCAGCCGCGTTCAAGCAGGCTCTTTCCTCTCATGCCCTCAGGCATAACAGCCGCAACATGCAGAAGCATCTTTTTTAGGCCGGACGGAATGCGTTCAAACGGTTTAAGGGATAGCGGCTCACGGTAAATGTTATATCCGCCGAAGAGCTCGTCCGCACCTTCACCTGATAAAGCAACCGTTACATGTTTTTTCGCTTCTTTTGCAACAAAGTACAATGGAATCGCTGCCGGATCAGCAAGCGGATCATCAAAATGCCATACGATCTTTGGAAGCTCGTTCATGTATTCCTCAGGCGAAATGACTTTGCTGATATTCTCAATGCCTAACGCCGCGGCGGTTTCTTTCGCTACATCAACTTCACTGAAGCCCTGCTGCTCAAATCCGACAGAGAATGTTTTTAAGCTCGGATGCAATTCCTTCGCTACAGATACAATAAAGGAAGAATCAATTCCGCCAGACAGGAATGAACCGACAGGAACGTCACTTCTCATATGAACATTTACAGAGTCATAGATCGCATCTCTAACTTCTTTCACAAGCTTATCTTCTTCAGTCTGAACTGGTTTGAAGTTCGCTTTGAAATAAGTTTTAAATGTGATATCGCCATCTGGGCGGATTGTAAACTGTGAACCCGGCTCTATTTTTTTCACATTGGCATCAAGCGTGTTTGGTTCAGGAACGAATTGGAATGACATGTACTGCTGCAATGCCTCTTTATCTATTTCAATATCATTTTGAGCAACCATTAAACTTTTTCTCTCTGAGGCAAAATAAACCTGATCATTGATCGTTGTGTAATACAATGGTTTAATGCCGAACGGATCTCTTGCTCCATACAGCACATGATCGTTTTTATTCCAAATTAGAAAGGCAAACATACCGCGCAGTTTGGACGCGGCTTCTTCTTTGTAGTGACGATAAGTCGCAAGAAGAACCTCTGTGTCCGAATCCGTGTTGAATGTATACCCCTTTGCTTCAAGTTCTTCTCTCAGTTCAATATAGTTATAGATTTCTCCGTTAAAGATAATCCAATAGGTTTCATCTTCATATGATAAAGGCTGTCCGCCATTTTCTACATCAATAATGCTGAGCCGTCTGAATCCGAATCCAACGTGCTCATCATGGAAATATCCATCACTGTCAGGACCGCGGTGAACGATCATTTGGTTCATTTGTTTAATTAGTTCTTCTTGATCAGCGGTTTGAGCTAACGGATGCTTGTTAAAAACCCCGACAAATCCACACATAGTATTGCCTCCATAATTAAAATTGTCATCATTGAACCCCTATTTATAGACGCTGTGAATAGTATTTGGTTTCACAGTTATGTAAAAAAATAAACATGAATACAACGATAAAAAAAGGAAAGCCGCTTAACCAGTAAGCGGCTATAAAATTATTCTCCTAACGCTTCTTTGCGCAGCTGCTCCGCTTTGTCTGTACGCTCCCACGGAAGATCAACATCGTGACGTCCAAAGTGGCCGTACGCAGCAGTTTGTTTGTAGATCGGACGGCGTAAATCAAGCATTTTGATAATGCCGGCAGGTCGTAAATCAAAGTTATTGCGAACAACTTCAATCAGTTTTTCCTCAGAAGCTTTTCCGGAACCGAATGTGTTGATTGAGATTGACACAGGCTGTGCAACACCGATCGCGTAAGCAAGCTGCACTTCGCAAGAATCAGCAAGCTCAGCCGCAACGATGTTTTTCGCAACATATCTCGCTGCATAAGCAGCAGAACGGTCTACCTTCGTCGCATCCTTGCCTGAGAACGCGCCTCCGCCGTGGCGTGCATAGCCGCCGTACGTATCAACGATGATTTTGCGTCCTGTAAGTCCCGCATCCCCTTGAGGGCCTCCGATAACGAAACGTCCTGTAGGGTTGATGAAATATTTTGTTTCTTCATCAATCAGCTCTTCAGGAACAACCGGATTGATAACATGTTCTTTAATGTTGCGCTGGATTTGCTCAAGCGTAATTTCAGGGTGGTGCTGAGTTGAAATAACAATCGCGTCAATACGGACAGGTTTGTTATTTTCATCGTATTCAACCGTTACTTGTGTTTTGCCGTCAGGGCGAAGGTACGGAAGAATATCTTCTTTACGGACTTCACTCAGGCGGCGGGCCAATTTATGAGCAAGTGAAATCGGAAGAGGCATAAGCTCTTTCGTTTCGTTGCACGCATAACCGAACATTAAACCTTGGTCACCCGCACCGATCGCTTCAATTTCTTCATCGCTCATTGTGCCTTCACGGGCTTCAAGCGCTTGGTCTACACCCATCGCGATATCAGCAGACTGCTCGTCAATTGATGTTAAAACCGCACAAGTTTCCGCATCAAATCCGTATTTCGCACGTGTGTATCCGATTTCTTTAATGGTTTGACGAACCGTTTTCGGAATGTCAACATACGTAGATGTTGTGATCTCTCCGCTGACAAGAACCAAACCGGTTGTCACTGACGTTTCACAAGCCACACGCGCGTTAGGGTCTTTCTTTAAAATTTCATCTAAAATGCTGTCAGAAATCTGGTCGCAGATTTTATCCGGATGTCCCTCCGTAACAGATTCTGATGTAAATAAACGACGATTTTTACTCATGATTTGCTTCCTCCTGCACAAGGCCTCCCGATAGACCTTGTATATATGATACGGAACTCGCTCCCTCTTATACAATGTAACGTTATATTAGAGAATGTTAATTGGCATATTTTATGAAATAAAAAAACCTTTTCCATTGAGGAAAGGGTTTGGTCTTTGTGCCTTTCACTCTTATCGCTCAAGGAATCATACAACCTTGCAACAGGTTAGCACCTTGGTTGTCTCACACAGCTGAACCTAATAAATAACAGAGAAACCGGTTGCTGGGCTTCATAGGGCCTGTCCCTCCGCCAGCTCGGGATAAGAGTATCCGCTCAATGAAATATCTTATCGTAAAAGGGTTTGCAATGTCAATATGATTCAGAAGAAATAGGCACCTATATCAAGGGAAAACAATGGAAACGCACACACAAAAAAAGATAAATAGTATAGACTATTTGAAAATATATGTTATACTAATTCACAATTAGCAAAACACAAAAAACGATAAAGGAAGGTTTCATATGAACTCAGTTGATTTAACCGCTGATTTACAAGCCTTATTAACAAGTCCAAATGTGTGTCATAATTTATCAGCAGCACAGCTTACAGAAAAAGCACTGTCCCGAAACGAAGGCATTTTAACATCCACGGGTGCCGTTCGGGCGACAACAGGCGCTTACACAGGACGTTCGCCTAAAGACAAATTCATCGTGCAGGAAGAAAGCACGAAAAATAAGATCGATTGGGGTACGGTGAATCAGCCGATTTCAGAAGAAGCGTTTGAGCGGCTGTACACAAAAGTTGTCAGCTATCTGAAACAGCGGGATGAGCTGTTTGTTTTTGAAGGATTTGCCGGAACAGATGAAAAATACAGACTGCCGATTACCGTCGTGAATGAGTTCGCTTGGCACAATTTATTCGCCAGACAGCTGTTTATCCGCCCGGAAGGCCATGATAAGAAAACAGTTGAACAGCCGTTTACCATTCTTTCCGCTCCGCATTTTAAAGCAGATCCAAAAACAGACGGCACACATTCCGAAACGTTTATTATTGTCTCTTTCGAAAAGCGGACGATTTTAATCGGCGGAACAGAGTATGCCGGAGAGATGAAAAAATCCATTTTCTCTATTATGAATTTCCTGCTCCCCGAAAGAGATATTCTATCCATGCACTGCTCTGCCAATGTCGGTCAAAAAGGCGATGTCGCCCTTTTCTTCGGACTGTCTGGAACAGGCAAGACCACCCTATCAGCCGATGCTGACCGCAGGCTGATCGGCGACGATGAACACGGCTGGTCTGACACCGGCGTCTTTAATATTGAAGGCGGATGCTACGCCAAATGCATTCATTTAAGCGAGGAAAAGGAGCCTCAAATCTTTAACGCGATCCGCTTCGGGTCTGTTCTCGAAAATGTTGTTGTTGATGAAGAGACACGCGAAGCCAATTATGATGATTCCTTCTATACCGAAAACACGCGGGCGGCTTACCCGATTCATATGATTGACAACATCGTCACACCAAGCATGGCAGGCCATCCTTCAGCCATTGTATTTTTGACGGCTGATGCATTCGGAGTCCTGCCGCCGATCAGCAAACTGACGAAGGAGCAGGCGATGTACCATTTCTTGAGCGGTTATACGAGCAAGCTTGCTGGAACCGAACGCGGTGTGACGTCTCCTGAAACGACGTTCTCCACATGCTTCGGCTCACCATTCCTGCCGCTACCTGCTCATGTCTATGCTGAAATGCTAGGCAACAAGATCGATGAACACGGCGCAGACGTTTTCTTGGTCAATACCGGCTGGACCGGCGGCGGCTACGGCACAGGCGAACGTATGAAGCTTTCTTATACGAGAGCGATGGTCAAAGCAGCGATTGAAGGCAAATTAGAGGATGCAGAAATGACGACTGACGATATTTTCGGCCTGCATATTCCGGTTCACGTTCCCGGCGTACCTGATCAGATCCTTCAGCCGGAAAACACATGGAACAACAAGGAAGAATTCAGAGAAAAAGCGATCTACCTCGCAAATGAATTCAAAGAGAATTTTAAAAAGTTCGCACATACAGATGCCATTGCGCAGGCAGGCGGCCCTCTCGTTTAAAAAGCAAAAGCCAAGAGCATTTACGCTCTTGGCTTATTTTAATTGACAGAATGCAGGGACGTCAGCTTGTACGTAATGATGGTCCGGCCGTCTTCCCATTGAAGCTTCTGCACTTCAGCTGTGCCCGACTTTTCGCCGAACTTTGTTTTACGCACGTCCATCGGAATCTCCATCGGATACACACGATATCCGTCTTTTTCTAACGTGAATATATTTTCATCTATGCGAACTTCTTTTCCTTTTGTCACAATTAGTGTATTAAATTCAACAGGCATTCCCAAAGTGAAATCCCCTTTCGTTCTCTTTTTTCTTTATCATACCATATTTCACCGTCAGCGGTTTTTCATCCATTGTGTCAGCTGCCGCACGATACGCCGGTTTTCTTTTGGCGGAAAATAATGTGTGAATTTACTGTAGTACCACGTCTCCACCGGCTTATGCAGCTGTTTTAGCTTCTCTTCAAATAAATAGGAATGCCGAATCGAAACATTTTGGTCTTTTTCTCCATGGATTAACAGCACGGGAGCCTGAATTTTGTTTATTTGGTCAAACGGTGTTCTCCATTTATATGCCTCAGGCACCTTTTTCGGTGTTCCCCCGATGACTCTTTTCATCATTCGCCGCAAATCGTGCCGCTCCTCATATGTAAGGATCATATCGCTGACGCCTCCCCAGGAAACGAACGAAGCCGCATGCCGGCCCATTTCAATTGCAGTGAGCATTCCCATCATTCCGCCGCGGGAGAAGCCGAAAATATGAATTCTGTCCTTTTTGACATTCGGATGCTGCTGAAGCAGGCGAAAAGCAGAAAAAGCATCCTCCCTGTCTTCTCCGGCAAAATCCTCGTTGCCCTTGCCTCCTTGATTTCCTCTGTAGAATGGAGCAAACACAACAAATCCTTGGGACGCAAACTGGATAATCCGGCCCGGCCGAACCATGCCCACGCTTTTAATCCCGCCGCGCAAATATAAAAATCCGTCATATTGTCCCGGTGCCGCCGGCTCAGCAAGAAGCCCCTTTATCCGTAAGCCATTTGAAAGATAGCAGATCGTATACAGACGCACATGCTGACTTGGCGACGGAAATCTTCTTTTCTCAACAATCAAAGCAGCCGCCTCCTTTTCTATATGTTTTCCTTACTCTAAACTTACATCCGGCGAACCTGATTAGGCATTCACACATTTTTATACCCATCATACGATATGTAAAGCAAAAAAGGATATAAACTTGATGCTAAATAAGGAGGTTGTCTATGTGAACAAACGGTTAAGGCTGGGATGCGCCTGTGTCGGCAGTATATTTCTGATGATCGCTCTGGCAGCTTGCAAGCAGGAAGAAACACTCACCAAAGTCAAAGTAGCCGAAGTGACCCATTCGATTTTTTACGCGCCTTTATATGTCGCTGAGTCTAAAGGATTTTTCAAGGAAGAAGGGCTTGATGTCAATGTAAGCACGACATGGGGCGGCGACAAAACGATGACATCGCTTCTTTCAAACGGCTCCGACATCGCCCTTGTCGGATCAGAAACATCTATTTATGTCGAAGCGCAAGGAGCCAAAGACCCCGTCATTAATTTCGCCCAGCTGACTCAGACAGACGGAACGTTTCTTGTCGCGAGAGAAGATGCTGAACACTTCGACTGGAATCAGCTGAAAGGAAAAACGTTTCTCGGCCAGAGAAAAGGCGGCATGCCGCAAATGGTCGGCGAGTATGTACTGAACAAACATAAGATTAACCCGCATAAGGATGTTGATCTCATCCAGAACATAGACTTCGCCAATATCGCCAATGCATTTGCTTCTGGAACCGGCGATTATGTACAGCTCTTTGAACCTCAAGCTTCGCTTTTTGAGAAAAAAGGAATCGGCCATATCGCGGCTTCGTTCGGAGAAGAATCAGGCCAGGTTCCTTATACGACTTTTATGGCGAAACAAAGCTACCTGAAGAAACATGAAGACACAGCAGTCAAGTTTACAAAAGCCATTTATAAGGCACAGCAATGGGTGGAAAATCACTCTGCGAAAGAAATCACAAAAGCCATTAAAGGTGAATTTGATGATACTGATCCAGAAGTCATCGAAACATCCATTGACCGCTATAAAAAACAGCATTCGTATTCGCCGGACCCTCTGCTCAACGAAAAAGAATGGGAGCTGCTCCAAACCATTATGGATCAATCGGGAGAACTGCCGAAGCGCATTCCATACAATCAGCTTGTAAATAAACAAATTGCCGAAAAAGTCACCTCGGAAAAATAGGAGGCGCCATCTATGTCTTTCTTACATGTCGACCATGTAACCCATACTTATTTTTCTATTAAAGAAAAAACGACGGCCGTGCGGGATATTCATTTCGAGGCCGAAAAAGGTGATTTCATCTCTTTTCTCGGCCCAAGCGGCTGCGGAAAAACAACGCTGCTTTCCATTATCGCCGGCCTGATTGAGCCAGCGGAAGGCAGAGTTCTGATTGAAGGCAGTGAGCCTAATCAAAAAGAACATAACATTGGCTACATGCTTCAGCAGGATTACTTATTTCCCTGGAAATCTATCGAGGAAAATGTGCTTCTCGGTTTAAAAATCGCTGACACGCTGACGGAAGAAAGCAAGGCTGCTGCACTCGGTCTATTGTCTGGGTTCGGTCTCATAGATGTGGAGAAAAAATACCCGAAAGAGCTGTCGGGCGGTATGCGCCAGCGGGCCGCGCTTGCAAGAACTCTTGCGCCAAATCCAAGTCTGCTTTTGCTGGATGAGCCATTTTCCGCGCTTGATTTTCAGACAAAGCTTTCATTAGAAAACCTGGTATTCCGCACATTAAAGGAATATCAAAAAACAGCGGTGCTAGTCACTCATGATATTGGGGAAGCGATAGCGATGAGCGATACGATCTTTTTATTTTCAAATCAGCCGGGCAGCATTCACCAGATTTTTACGATCCCTAAAGAATTGGCCGCGATGATGCCTTTTGACGCCCGTCAGGAGCCATCCTTCCAAACGCTGTTTCAAACGATATGGAAGGAGCTGAATTCTCTTGAGAAACAGCAAAGAAACCATTGATCTGCTTCACGAGCAATATCAATTCAAACAGAAAAAGGAAAAACGGAATGTCTATTCCTTTCAGCTTGCCATATTTATTCTCTTTTTCTCGGGGTGGGAAATCTCCAGCAGGCTCGGCTGGATCGATCCGCTGATCTTCAGCTCTCCATCAGCTGTATGGAACTTATTGCTGGAGAAGCTCGGTGACGGGTCTCTACTGTCACATATCGGCGTCACTTTATTTGAAACAGTGCTTGGCTTTTTGCTTGGGACGTTTATGGGTACGTGCCTCGCTGCTTTGTTATGGTGGTCCAACCGGCTTGCGAGGATTTTAGATCCGTATCTCGTTATTTTGAATGCAATGCCGAAAGTGGCGCTGGGCCCGATTTTGATTGTCGCGCTCGGCCCCAGTTTGATCAGCATTATTGCGATGGGGGCCATCATCAGCGTCATCATCACAACCATCGTCGTGTACACCGCCTTCCAGGAGATTGACGAAAACTATATAAAAGTCATGAAAACATTCGGCGCAACGAAATGGGGCATTTTTAAAGAAGTGATTCTGCCCGCATCCTCCCCCGCCATTATCTCAACTCTGAAAGTAAACGTCGGTTTATCATGGGTTGGCGTCATTGTAGGCGAATTCCTAGTTTCCAAGATCGGATTAGGATACATGATTATTTACGGTTTTCAAGTCTTCAATTTTACGCTCGTCTTCTTAAGCCTGCTGATCATCGCCATATTCGCCACTCTGATGTATCAGGGCGTAGAGCTGCTGGAAAAGAAATGGACGAAGGGCAGGACATAAAAAAACCCGGCACATGTGCCGGGTTTTCAGCGTGTCGGCAAACCCTCGCATTCGTTGCCAGGCCTGCGCTTCGGTGCTCACGTAAAAAAGATCATCGGCTAAACGCTAGAGCGTCCTGCTCAAACGCCGCTGTCACCTCATCCTGCGGAAGTCTGCTCCGATGCTCGTCCTTCCTAGACTTCAAGGTTTTCAATCACGCTGAAAAATGACAAAATCAGAAAACCTGATACTGCCGGGTTTTTTATTCAATCCAGCCAGCTTCTTTCAATTTTTTCAAACTGATTGGAAGAACGGAATCCTTCATAATAAAGCTGAATTTTTTATTGCGGGAAAGGTTTTCCGGCAGCTGATGGAACAAAACCGGACCTTTCGTTTCAAAGTAATCAGCTTGCTTTTCAAGCTTTTCTACATCTGCAAAATATATATTTTTCACAATCACTTTTTCTTTACCAAGAACTTTATACTGTCCGAGGTACTTGAGGCTTTTCACTCTCGCACCCGTCTCTTCCTTTACTTCCCGGAGCGCCGCTTCTTCTGCGCACTCCATCGGCTCTACTTTCCCGCCTGGAAACTCATAGCCTCTGTCCTCATGTTCTGTTAAAAGCCATTTGCCGCCAAAACGGCAAATCACCCAGACATGCTTCGGGCTGTCCGAGAAAGGCTGATCGTCAAAGGAAAGCTGAACAGTATTCTGATAATAATCTTTAAACTCGTACATGTTTATCCCTCAAATCCGTTCCTAGCTATCTTCCATACATCATACCACAGTTATGTTTCTTCGGAAGCCCTTTAACAAAAAATAAGGGAAACCCAGCACGCCATCAGGGTCTAAAAGCATACAGACCAGCTCGTACAGTTTTGCCGTGTCTTTTGCCAAAATGTGCGACTGACGCTCTGGGCTTTATTATGACCTGCGAATAGCTAAAAGTTACGGTTTGCGTTTGAATTTATTTTTTAACGTTTCTAAAAGATCGACAAGCATCTGAGGAACCGGTATACCGAGAGAGCTGGCTGTCACTACAATTTGCACAGATTCATAAAGAATATAAAACATAATAGCCAAGTCACGTATTGACCCCTGTGTATTCAGCAGCTGATCAAAAAAGTGGCATACAGAGATCAGAGCCAGCGTGACTAATTTTTTAACAAGCCGGGCAAATACCTTTTTAAACGCCAATTTGTGAATAATCGTTTCCTTCAAGGTCGTACTGATAAATTCAATTGCCATAAGAGAGAGCAAAATCAGGAATGAATACTGAAAACCTCCGAAGAAAAAACCCGCTGCTGAAACGCTGACTGCTAAAAACGAAAAGATGCCAAAGTCTCTATCCATTATCCAACATCCTTTCACAGAAACGGCCTTACGATATTCTATGGAAAACAAGCCGAACGGATTGGATTTTTCAGAAAAATGGACTGGTTGTCGCCTATTTTTTCAGATACAACATCAAAAGCCGGACGTCTTTTATAAGACATCCGGCCTTTCTTTTTTTGAATTTATCCTAGGTAAGCTTTCAGCATCCAGTTGTGTTTTTCAATATTTTGATGGATCGCAAGAAGCATATCCCCTGTTGTTTCGTCACCAACTTCATCAGCTAAATCCATGCCGCTTTTCAGCTCTTCCGCGATGACTGTGAAATCATCATATACACTCTGAACCATTTGTTCAGCTGATTCATTTCCTTCCGCTTCTTTTACAGAAGCCGTTTCCAAGGATTCCTTCATTGTCGCAATCGGTTTTCCGTTCAGCGCCAAAAGACGTTCTGCCAAGTCATCAATATAAGTTGCCGTTTCGTTATACAGCTCTTCAAACTTTTCATGAAGAGTGAAGAAATCTTTCCCTTTCACATACCAGTGATAATTATGTAGTTTCACATACATGACTGTCCAGTTGGCTACTTGTTTGTTCACTGCTTGAATCAATTGTTCTGACATGATTATCTTCCTCCTTGTTTATATGAATATGTATACCCTCTATATCGTACGCTAAAACCTCTTTTTCACCCTTATCTGTCAAGATTTCTTTTACTATGCTACAATTGTTAAAAAACGGGAGGTGGAATATCATGACGCTTCTCATTACGGTAAGCATATTGATTGTGCTGGCTGTATTGCTTGTAACCATTTGGACGACTGTGAAAGCCTATAATGTAAAGCACACCATCGATCCTCCGCAAGAAACTAACTCTGATTCAAACAGTCAATGATCGTGTGAATGCTCGTCTTCTGACTGGTTGCTGGCAGCATCTGCGTCTCCGACTTGGACTTTTATGGTCGGCATGCTATGCTGTTTTTTTGCTGTGACATGGGATTGGACAGTGTATACACCATCTTCCTTAAACGTTGTTTCCAATCGGTATAAGCCTTTTTCTTGCTTTGCTTTAAACATGTGGCTGGCGTCTTTTTCTCCTTCTTTCCACACTTCAAACTCCACTTCATCGGCATCCGTCACCGCTTCGTCGCCATATGATACCGCTGCTTCATAAGCGGCGCTTTCTCCGGCATTTACTTTTTCAGGGCCGGTCAGTTTGACATCCAATACCTCGGGCGTCTCAGCAGTATTTGCTTTGTTTTCACCAGATCCGCACCCGTTAAGCAAAAAAGCAGAAAAAAGCAGAACAACCCACATCTTTTTCATGCCATCACCCTTTCATTGTTTACCTAAATAGTAGCAAACGCTTACAGCAAATGGTACACAAAATATGAGACGTCACAAAAAAGACCTTTTTGCTTAAGCGCAAAAAGGTCTTTTTATATTTAGCCAAATACTTTTAGCAATTCTTCTTTATCCTGTGACAGCCAGAAACGCATTAAACGTTTAGCGCCTTCCAGATCATGAAGCTTCGCCTGTCCGCACTGCTTTTCGTTCGCAGCCGGAATTTCGGTAATCTCTACCGCTTCCTTCATTGTGTCTTCAAGCAGATCAGCGATTTCCGCAGGTGTCGGCTCTCCGCTCACAACAAGATAATAGCCTGTTTGGCAGCCCATTGGAGAAATATCAATAATATCAAAATGATCATATTTCTCAGCGTGAGAACGAATCGTAAACGCGAGCAAATGCTCAAGTGTGTGAATGGTGTCAGGTTTCATCGCCTGTTTATTTGGCTGGCAAAAACGAATATCAAATTTATTTACAACGCCGTCTGTTCCTACTTTATGCACGCCGCAATGTCTTACGTATGGAGCAACAACCGCATTATGATCAAGCTCAAAACTTTCTACTGAAGGCATAATGGCACTCTCCTCTTTTTTTAAAATGTAATTTCATTATAACATACCTTTCCGATGAGAATTATCGAATAACTTTTCAATCTGTGTTTTTTTTCTTATACTTGCATCAGAAAGGTTGCTGAAGACATATGAAAACCCTATTTATCGCTCTGATCAGAGGATATCAAAAATTCATCTCGCCGCTAACGCCGCCAACATGCCGCTTTTATCCGACTTGTTCCCAATATGGAATCGAAGCGATTAAAACGCATGGCGCTTTAAAAGGCGGATGGCTGACCATCAAACGGATTTTGAAATGCCACCCGTTCCATCCGGGAGGAGTCGATCCTGTTCCTGAAAAGAAACGAAAACATTAATCGTTATAGCCGTTTACGACAAGATCCAGTTTTCCGGTTTTAGGATCAATGACTAATCCATGGACAGGAACGTTTTCCGGGAACAGCGGATGATGTTTAATAACGTCTACGCTGTCTTTCACACTCGCTTCCACTGAATCAAAGCTTTTAAACCATTGATCAAAGTCCACACCGGAGTACTTTAATGTTTCGATGCGTTCTTCCGTAATTCCTCTTTCTTTGATTTTATCAAGCATGCTTTTGCTGCTGATTTTGCTCATGCCGCAATCGTGATGCCCGATCACACATACCTCATCGGCGTTCAGCTCGTACACTGCGACAAGCAAACTTCTCATGATGCTTCCGAATGGGTGTGTCACAAGCGCACCGGCACTTTTAATGATTTTCACATCACCGTTTCTCATATTCATCGCATGCGGCAGCAATTCTACCAAACGAGTGTCCATACAAGAAAGAATCGCCACTTTTTTATCTGGAAATTTTGAAGTCTGATACTTTTCGTATTCCCTTTGATCTGTAAATGTTTTGTTAAAGTCGAGAATATCATTTAGCAGGCTCATAACTAGTTGTATCCTTTCTGGTCTTTTTACTCTTCAATATATCACAGCATTTGTCTTTTCGTCATCTTATCGAAAACAAACGAGGACAGAAAAAAAGACAAACCCTCAGGTCTGCCTCATTTCCCCATGTTATAGCGTTTTTTGAACTGCTCCACTCTTCCGCCTTTTTCATTAAATTTCTGGCGGCCTGTATAAAACGGATGCGTATCAGAACTGACCTCTACTTTAATGACCGGATATGTGTTGCCGTCTTCCCACTCTGCCGTTTCATTGGATGTTTTAGTAGAGGTGCTGAGAAAACGGTAACCGCTGTTGACATCCTGAAAAATGACTTTGTGGTTCTTTGGATGAATTCCTTCTTTCATATATATCTCCTTCTTTCAAATCGTAATAATTACGTTTTATTCTATATTATCAAAAACGTTTTGTCAATCTTCTTACATCCTTCCCCGCGTTTCCATATCGTAAACCTCATGGGCATTTAAGAACAGGAAGAATAATCTAAACGAGGAAGCAAATAATAAACCCAAAATACATATAGAACGTCTTTTGAGAAAGGTGGTTTACGATTGTGGATGATTTAGTTTTGGCCAGAAGCCTCTTTGGCACGACAATGGGCTTTCATATCATTTTCGCAACGCTTGGAGTCGGTCTGCCGCTCATGATTTTAGTGGCTGAATTGATCTATCAAAAAACGAAAGATGACCATTATGCGATCATGGCGAAAAGATGGACGAAAGCACAAGCCGTTTTGCTGGGGGTCGCCATACCGACCGGGACGATTGCGGGCACCCAGCTCGCGCTTTTATGGCCGGGATTTATGGAAGTCATCGGCCGGGTCATGTCCCTGCCGTTTCAAATTGAAATCTATGCTTTTTTTGTGGAAGCCCTATTCATGTCGATTTATGTATACGCCGCAGACCGCTTATCACCAGCTATGAGGATTGTTGCCGTTTTCTTTGTATTAGTCGGAGCGGCAGCGTCAGCTGTTCTAATCACGAATGTTCACGCCTTTGAAGGCACACCAGCGGGTTTTAAAATGGAAAATGGAAAAATTACTGATGTTGATCCGTGGGCCGCGTTTTTCAACCCGAGCTTTTTTGTCACCGCCGGCCATGTCGTGGTGTCCGCGTTTATGACGGGGGCCTTTATCGTCGCTTCTGTTGCCGCATACAAGATGATCCGGTCGCAAAAAAAGGAAAACATCTATCGCTTTCACCGGAAAGCGCTTTTGCTTTCATTGACAATCGGCGGTATTTTTTCATTGTTGACGGCATTGAACGGCCACGAATCAGCTCAGATGCTGCACGAATACCAGCCCGAAAAATTAGCCGCGGCCGAAGGTTTGTTTGAAACAACGTCTCACGCCCCGCTTGCGATCGGCGGTTTTACCGACCCGAATGAAGAAAAAGTAAAATGGGCCATCGAAATTCCATGGGCGTTAAGCTTTTTGGCAGCCGACCGTTTTGACACTGTTGTGAAAGGATTAAACGCGTTTCCAAAAGACGAATGGCCGCCGCTGTTCGTTCACACGCTGTTTAATGCGATGGTCGGAGTGGGTATGCTGCTTATTCTCTATTCCATTATCGGTGTGGTATGGAAAAAGGTGCTGAAGAAAGACCGTTTCCCAACGTGGCTTTTGGTCATTTTTATGACGGCAGGCCCTTTTAGCATCATCGGCATTGAATTCGGCTGGATTTTCGCCTGTACGGGGAGGCAGCCATGGGTCATCTATCATCTCCAGAAAACATCGGATGTGGTGACGACGACCGGCTCGATCGGGATCCTCTTCTTATTTTTCACATTCGTTTACGCCGTGTTAGGCGCGGCTGTCGTTTACGTGCTGCTGTACTATTTCCGCAAACACCCGGTTGACGAAGATTTAAATACAGCGGATTCGTAATGGCTCCGCAAACAGGAAACCAAACGGAAGGAAGATCGACAAATGGACATTACAACTGACGCTCTGATCGCCATCTCAATTATCTGGGGCTTTGTGTTTATCTACGCCGTCATGGCGACAATGGATTTTGGAGCGGGATTTTGGTCTATGATCTATTTAAACAAGGAGCACATGAAGGCCACCGATATCGCCAACCGATTTCTGTCCCCGACTTGGGAGGTCACAAACGTCTTTATTGTGGCCATCGTCGTGGCGCTTTTCAGCTTTTTTCCCGGCGCGACATTTGTGCTCGGAACTGTTTTATTAATTCCCGGCAGCATGATTTTACTGTTTTTAGCGATCCGAAGCGGCTTTCTCGTTTTTTCAAACACAGCGAAAGAACGAAAAACGCTAAGATATATTTCCGGAATCTCCGGTTTTCTCATCCCGGCTATTTTAATTTTGGTTCTCCCTGTGACACACGGAGGGTTTATCGAAAAAACGGACGGAATCTATAATTTGAATATGTCTAAAATCTTTTCAAGCCCGAACGCCTATTCATTCATGGGGTTTGCGATTTTAAGCACTTTATTTTTGTCCTCGCTTCTGCTTGCTGATTTTTCAAATGTAGCGGAGGAACATGATGCGTACAGCGCTTACAGAAAAAGCGCCTTGATTACCGGCCCGATTTCACTCCTGTTTGCTTTATGCATTATGCTGACAATGCGAAATGAAGCCAACTGGCTGTATAGCGGCATGATGAATGATCTCTCCTGGATAATTGCATCGTTTATTACATTTGTCATTGCGGGAATCGCTCTTTTTCTGCCTAACAAGAGCTTTGGCCAAAACATCGGCAAACCGCGGCTAGCACTTGTCGCGATTGCGGTACAGTATTTTCTCGCCAGCTACGCGTACGGGCGGGCGCATCTTCCGTACATGATTTACCCTGATGTGACAATCATGTCGGGTTTTACAGAGCCGGCAACGTTCAGAGCGCTGTTTGCGACGTATATCGTTGCATTTATCATCCTTTTTCCCGGTTTCTTTTTCTTCTGGAAAATGTTTATGAGGGATAAGCGTTATATCCGACAGGAGGAATAGAGGACAAGTCTGCCGGCTATACTAAGCCAGAACCTTTATAAGGAGGGGATGGCATGGAGCAGAAAATTCTATGCGAAGTCAACAACTGTTCTTATTGGGGCAAAGGAAACAAGTGCACCGCTGATGCCATTTATGTTGTCAGCCATACTGGTGAAACGGCTGACAACAGCCGGGAAACGGACTGTAAAACGTTTAAGCCGCATGATTTGTAATCAAAAGAAAGAGCTGCATCAGCCAGCTCTTTCTTTTCGTATGTTTTGTGTCCTTATCTTTTGTGTCACGACCCCGTTTGCAGGTGAGAACAATAAGGCGCCTGCATACCATACACCTGTCATGGCCGCCATCGCTCCGGAAATTGAAACATTAAGCCACGTTGCGAAGAAATAGCCCATGACAGCTGACAGCCCTCCAATCACAGCGCTGAGAATCAGCATATACAGCAGCCGGTCTGTCAGCAAATGAGCCGCAGCAGGCGGGACAATCAGCATAGCCACAACCAATACAGCACCCACCGAATCAAAAGAAGCAACGGTCGTGAGTGAGAGCATGCCCATTTGCACATAATGAATCAGCAACACGGGTATTCCCAGCGCTAAAGCCATTTGCGGATCAAACGAAGCGATTTTGAACTCCTTATAGCACACACTGATCAACACCACATTTAAAACCAAAACAGATGCCAGCATCCAAAACGCTTTCGGCCCGATGTCAGCTCCGAATACCGTGATCGTACTCCACGGCACAAAAGCGATCTCTCCCATCAACGAGTGCTCAATATCAAGATGGACATTCGCTCCATACACAGATAGCAAAATGACGCCCACCGCAAATAAAGATGTAAAAACAACGCCTATAGCGGCATCTGATTGAACCCCCTTGCTGTGAAGAAGCTGAACCAAAAATGCCGTTAACAGTCCAGATACGGCCGCGCCGATAAACATAGGTACCCCGTCAAGACTTCCTGTCACAAGAAAAGCACTGACGATGCCAAGCAACACTGTATGGCTGATCGCGTCGGCCAGCATTGCCATTCTTCTCAACACAAGAAAGGTGCCGATCAGCGCGCAGCTTACACCGACTAATACACCAGTAGCTATAATCCACGCTTCAAAACTCATTTGCGATTTGTCCCTTCTCTGAATCAGGAGATGCTTTTTTTTGAAGTTCAGGCATCCGTCCATACAGCTTTAAGAGTGAAAAAAGCCGCTCTCTCGTTTCCTCAGGCAAACGATCCGGGACAAAATAATCCTGATCGAATTCTATATTCGCTAGTTCCATTTCATGCATGAGGTACACTTCATACATTCGATGCTTCAACGCGATGTGATAGCCTTTTTCTATTCCAGCTCGTGTCATTTGCCAAATCCCATTTTCAACACGCACGATGCATCGCTCTTTTTCTAATTCATTCAATACCTTATGGCATAATGAAGGGGATAGCCGCTTTTTCTTTCTTACACCTTCAGCCGTTACATAAAGATCGTTCTTTTCATACTGCTCGTAAATCGTCAGCAGCACCTGGTCCCGGCTTGTTTTGCGCCGCAGCCTGATCAGCCTTATTGCTTTTGCTGCCAATCCCCGCTTTGGCGCGCAAATCATTGAAAATAGAAAGATTATCGTTGCTGATAAGATCATTAATGGCCCTGTCGCCATACCCTTCATCGTCGTGCTAAGCAAGGTTCCGGCTACGCCGCTTACACCGCCGATGAAACCGGCAATGACCATCATTCGGGTTAATCGCTCGGTCCAATATCTTGCAGCTATGGCAGGCGTAATCAGCATAGCTGCCATTAAAATCACCCCAACTGTCTGAAGCCCGATAACAACAGCACAGACGATCAGGCAAGACAAAAGCCCGTTTAAAAAACGCACCGGCATTCCCAATCCCTTTGCAAATGCGAGATCAAAAGTGATCAATGTAAACTCCTTAAAGAAAACAACACAGAGGAGCAATAAAACAGCAGATATTCCTGCAATCAGCATGATATCCTGCCTAACCAATGAAGCCGCCTGGCCGAACAAAAAAGAATCAAGCCCGCTTTGGCTTCCCGTCCCTTGTTGCTGAATATATGTCAGCAGTATGATTCCGACGCCAAAAAACACAGAAAGAACAATCCCGATCGCCGAGTCCTCTTTTGTTTTTGAAAGCCGCGGAATCAGCTGAATACACCACGTTCCAAGCAGCCCGGCAATTGCTGCCCCCAGCAAAAAGAAAGGCAGTGATTTTTGCCCGGTGAACAGAAAAGCGAGACACACTCCCGGCAGAGCTGAATGGGCCATCGCATCACCGATTAAACTTTGCTTTCTCAGCAGCACAAAACTGCCCAAAACCCCGCTTGCCGCTCCGAGCAAAAGCGTACCCGCCAGCACCCACTGTGTATTCGGATGCTGGAGTTGCAGCCACAAACTTTCAAACAATGCGCTCACCCCTTAAGTCCTTCTGCCAGCACTTTATCTTTTAGAAACGTCAGTCTTCCTCCATACGTTTTTTGCAAGTTTTCGATCGTAAAAACAGTCTTAGCTGATCCGAAAGCGATTTTTCTTAGATGAAGCAGTAAGATCCAATCGAAATAATCCTCGGCAGTCTGCAGATCATGGTGGACGACAAGCACTGTTTTTCCTTTCTCTTTGAGTTCCGCCAAAAGCGTCATAATTGCCCGCTCCGTCGCTGCATCAACGCCGGCAAACGGTTCATCCATAAAATAAATGTCGGCGTCCTGGCATAGCGCCCGGGCAAGAAACACCCGTTGCTGCTGGCCTCCTGACAGCTGGCTGATCTGCCTTTTCGCATAATCAAGCATCCCCACTTTTTCTAAAGCAGCTTTCGCCATTTCCACATCCGCTTTTTTGGGCCTTTTCAATAAACCAATTCGTCCGTATCGTCCCATCAGCACGACATCGAGCGCGTTTGTGGGAAAATCCCAGTCAACCGAACCTCGCTGCGGAACGTATCCGATTCTTGTCCGCTGCTTCTTATAGTCTTTACCGTAAATAGAGATATCTCCTGAAGCCCGGGGCACAAGACCGAGAATGGTTTTGATCAAGGTTGATTTTCCCGCGCCGTTTGGACCGATAATGCCAATTAGCTTTCCTTCAGGCACCTGCAGTGAAATGTCCTGCAGAACAGGCTTTTTATGATAAGCGACCGTTACATTATCGAGCTCAACAGGGAACATTTCCATCACCTCTTTTCTTTATTTAAGCGCTTTGGTAATTGTGTTGATATTATGGCGGAACATCCCTTCGTATGTGCCTTCTTTTGTGCCCTTTTCACCCATGGCATCCGAATAGAGCTGACCGCCGATTGTGACTGTATGGCCTTTTTCTTTAGCACCTTCCGCCACAGCATTTATTGATTTTTCAGATACGCTACTTTCGACAAAAACAGCTTTTATTTGTTTTTGTGTCAGGAGATCGACCAGCTCCTGAACATCCTTCAATCCGTAATCAGAATCTGTGCTTAGCCCCTGCAGGCCTTTCACTTGAAATCCATACTCTTTCCCAAAGTACGCAAAGGCATCGTGAGCGGTGACCAGCACACGGCTTTTCTCCGGAATGCTCGCAATCTCTTGACGCGACCACTTATCTAAATATTGCAAATCCTCTTTGTACTCTTTGGCCTTTTTCTTAAAATCTTCCGCATACTCAGGCATCGCTTTGCTGAATTGCGCTTCAATTTCATCCACCGCATAGATCCATAACGGAATGCTGAACCAAACGTGCGGATCAAACATTTTGCCTTCTCCGGCAGAAATAAGCTTGTTTTTCGGTATGGCCTCAGTGACAGCCGCTGCTTGTTTTTGTTCGCCAATCTTTTGAAGAATGTCCTCCATTTTCCCTTCCAAGTGCAATCCGCTGTACAGAACGACATCGGCTGACATCAATTTTTTCGTGTCGCCTTGTGACGCTTTATAAAGGTGCGGATCGACTCCCGGTCCCATTAAAGCGGTCACTTTCACATGTTTTCCTCCGATGTTTTCGGCTGCATCGGCAATTTGGGATGTTGTTGCCGTTACCTGCAGGCGCTTGTCAGCGCTTTTTCCGGCTGAATCCGTCCCGCATCCCGTTAAGGCAATGCAGGACAAAAGCACTGCTGCCATCAGTCCCTTTTTCATATTTTCCCTCCTCTTTGCCATCAATGTCAGATTGTATTATCTTATGTTTTCATTTCTTAGACATGTGACATAAAATTAGACAAAAGCATATTTTGTTTAAGCAGGACAAAAAGTTTCCTTAATGCAAAACTATCGCGTTTGTCCACTTTTGTCAAGCGTAATTTACATACAAAAAAAACCGGCTGGGTCAACAGCCGGTCCAAACGAGAAGGGATGTATTCAACGAACGCTTTTACTATAACAGCACATTGACATTCTCTCAAAATGTCAAAATGCTTTTTTCTTATCCATGCTGCGTGAAAACATCCATTTTGGTCACATATTTTCGCATAATGTCCTGATTCACTTCAACCCCTAAACCAGGCTGTTTGGACACAGAAATAAATCCATTATCAATACGGATATCCGGGGTCACAATATCCTCATCCCAATAGCGTGAGGATGAGGATATATCCCCAGGTATTGTGAATTGCGGCAGTGAAGCCAGCGCCACGTTCTGCGCTCTTGATATGCCTGTTTCCAGCATTCCGCCGCACCAAACCTGCATATGATGCTCTCTGCATAAATCATGAATTTTTAAGGCTTCTGTTAAGCCGCCGACACGGGAAGGCTTAATATTAATGATTTTGCAGCTTCCGAGCTCAATCGCCCGTCTCGCATCATCAAATGAACAAATACTTTCATCAAGGCAAATGGCGGTTTTCAAATGTTTCTGCAAGTGGCGGTGGTCAACGATATCATCAGCTTGCAGAGGCTGCTCAATCATCATTAAATGATATTCATCAAGCTCCTTTAACCGGCTGATGTCCTTCAGCTCATAGGAAGAATTAGCGTCGGCCATGAGCGGAATGTTTGGGAACCGGCTGCGGATGGCCTTGATTAATTCAACATCCTGTCCAGGCTGAATTTTAATTTTTATTCGTCGATAACCCTCTTTTTGATAACTCTCGATTTCCTTCAGCATATCGTCAAGTGGCGCCAAGCCGACAACCACCCCGGCAGGGACTTTATCTCTTGTCCCGCCCAATGCCTCGGCGAGAGACATGCCCTTCTTTTTCGCATAGATATCCCAGACAGCCGATTCAAGTCCCGCTTTTGCCATCCGGTTGCCTTTATAGCGCGCCAGGCTGTCCGGCACGTCGGAAGGGTGACTGAATTCACGCCCGACAACATTGGGAATAAAAAAATCCTTAAGCATGTGCAAACATGTTCCAATGGTTTCCTCGGTGTACCAAGGCGAAGAGAACGCAGATACTTCTCCCCACCCTGTGACACCGGATGTATCAATGGCTTCCACGATCAGAAATTTACGCTCTTGAAGCGTTTCAATGCTGCTTTTAAATGGTTTCTTTAAATTCATACTCAAATGGTAAAGCGTAATTTTCTCTATTTCGATCATAACAGTTCTCCTTTACGCGCATCCTTCAGCTGGTTTCGCAAGAGCTTATTAGACGCATTGCGCGGCAGGCCGTCAAGTTCAAAAAATTTCGCCGGAATTTTATACTTCGCCAAACGTTCTTTGCAGTAGGCGGTCAATTCTTCTGCGCTTACAGGCTTGTGCAGGACAAGATAGGCGTGGGGCACTTTCCCCCATTTTTTGTCCTCAGCCCCTGAAACACCGGCTTCGGCCACAGCGGGGTGTGAAAGCAGCACTGATTCCACTTCAGCCGGATAAATATTTTCTCCGCCTGATATGATCAGATCTGAACGCCTGTCTAATACATATAAAAAGCCTTCACTGTCCAAATACCCAAGATCACCTGTTTTCAGCCAGCCATTTTGAAAGGATGCTTCATTTGCGCTCTCCCGGTTAAAATAGCTTTTCATGACATTTGGGCCTTTGACCAAGATTTCACCGTGTTCAAACGGTTCACATGCCTGTCCGTCCCGTTCTATTTTGATCTCACATGAAAACAGCGGTTTACCCGCAGAGCCGAGCTTTTCCATACTGAATTCCGGTGACAGGGCCACAATTTGCGAGCATGTTTCTGTCATTCCATATGACTGAAAGACAGGGAATCCTTTCTCACGGCATTCCTCAAGCAATGGCCGCGGGGCAGGACCTCCGCCTAGCAGAATACATCTGATGGATTCAGGACAGCTACTTGTTTCGGCCAAAAGACTGGCCAGCATCGTCTGCACTGCAGATATCATTGTCACTTGATGCCTGTTGATAGAATCCAGCACATCGCTTACTGAAAAACGCTGGTGAAGCACGACAGCCATTCCGTAGATCACAGATTTAAATAACGCGGACAATCCGCTGATGTGAAAGAGCGGCAATGCGATAAGCCAGCGGTCTTGTTCTGTTATACCCAAATTAAGCGCGGATGACACCGCACTGAAATAATGGTTTCCGAATGTCTGCTGAACCCCCTTGGGCTTGCCTGTCGTACCTGATGTATACATCAGCGTTGCCGTTTCTTCCAATTTCATATAGGCCTGGATTTCAATTTCCTCTGCGGATTCTTTGGCAAGCTCGTCCACATCAATGATTTGAACGATGTGCTCATAATTTTGCTTGTCAAAGCTTGAATCTGTCAGTAAAAAGCGGGCGTCGGAATCCCCTAGCTGAAACAGCCTTTCATGTGTTGACAGCTTCGTATTCAGAAGCACCGCCTTCACACCAAGCAAAAAACAAGCGTGAACGGCGTATACCATTTCTGCACGGTTTTGGAGCAAAATAGCCGCGGTGTCTCCTTTCCGAACTGAATAAGCAGCAAGCTGCGCCGCCATTCGCTTAGACGCCGCAAACAATTCTGCAAATGTCACGGTTTGGTCTCCATAGATGAGAGCGATTCTCTCAGGTGTCAGCTGGGCCCGCTGCATGAGCCAATTGGGCTGTTCTGTCAGCATGTCATCATCTCCGAGGTAAAATGTCTGTATTGAAAAGAAAACAGCTTGGACCGCAAAGTCTCAAGCTGTTTGTTGACTAAGTATTGCTGATCACGGGAAACGAGGGAACTGTCCGAAATCAGGTTTGCGTTTTTCCTTAAAGGAATCACGGCCTTCTTTTGCTTCATCAGTTGTGTAGTAAAGAAGGGTAGCATCCCCTGCAAACTGCTGAATTCCAGCAAGTCCGTCTGTATCCGCGTTAAACGCAGCTTTAAGAAAGCGCAGTGCGGTCGGGCTTTTTTCAAGCATTTCTTCACACCATTTAATCGTTTCTTCTTCAAGCTGTTCCAAAGGAACGACTGTGTTGACAAGACCCATGTCCAGCGCTTCCTGTGCGTTATACTGACGGCACAGATACCAGATTTCACGGGCTTTTTTATGTCCTACGATTCGAGCCAGATAGCCAGAACCGTAACCAGCGTCAAAGCTTCCCACTTTAGGGCCTGTTTGTCCGAAAATCGCGTTGTCGGCAGCGATTGTCAAGTCACATACGATGTGAAGCACATGGCCTCCTCCGATCGCATATCCGGACACCATCGCGACAACCGGTTTCGGAATGACGCGGATTAAACGCTGAAGATCCAGCACGTTTAAGCGCGGAATTTGGTCGTCTCCTACATAACCGCCGTGACCGCGCACTTTCTGGTCTCCGCCAGAACAGAAGGCTTTGTCTCCTGCACCGGCAAGCACGATAACGCCGACCTTTTGATCGTCTCTCGCGCGAGCAAACGCATCAATCATTTCAGCAACCGTTTTAGGAGTAAACGCGTTATGTACCTCAGGGCGGTTGATTGTTATTTTTGCAATACCATTATACGTTTCATACAATATTTCATCGTATGTCCGTTCAGTTTTCCATTCTACAGCCATGATATGACCTCCTCTATTTTTCCATGTGAACGAGTTATAAGCTTGTCAAAAACTCACTCACTATTTTACCAAAAATACGCGGCTGTTCCACATGTACCGTATGTCCGGCTTCAGGAACAATCTCTATTTTACTAGATGGAAGCTTCTTGTGCACCTCTTGATTGATGGCGCAAAACTTTTCGTCCCACTCCCCGCAGATCAGAAGCACAGGCACAGCTATTTCTTCTACACGGCTCCACAAGGAAGGCTGTGAACCGGTGCCCATACCGGTTAAACTGTTTGCAAGCCCAACCTTATTGTTTCGCAGACGGCCCGACCGTATCCTGTGCCGAATATCTTCAGCCAGCCGCTGCTGGGATGAAAACAAAGGGATACCCTCCCAATACTGCACAAAAGCTTTGATCCCGTTACGCAAAATAAAATCAGCAAGCTTCCGGTCCCGTATGATCCGATCCCGCCGTTCCTCAAGCGTTTTAAGCCCCGGCGTTGTGCTTTCAAGCACAAGTGCCGATACCCGTTCGGGATAAGCCGCCGCAAAAGAATAAGCAAGCCTTCCTCCCATAGAATACCCAATCAATTTCACTTTGTGAAGTTTTAATTGATCAAACATCTCGGCAAGATCAGAAACTTGCCGGCTTGTGCTGTATCTTTTCCCATTCAGCGGGGCATCTGTTTCACCATGCCCTAAACAATCCATTTTGATCAAACGGGAATCAGGCAGCATCCCATCAAGAAAAGTCCATGATTGTTTGCTGCCGGTAAACCCGTGCAGACAGACGACGGCTTCTGAAGCGTTCGGCCGGTCGTCTGTCACAGCATATCGGACACCATCTGAAACCGTTATGTTTACACTTTCCATTGTTTTTTCACTTCCCGCACAGCCTCATTCAGCATATCGCGATGAAGCTGGACTCTTGACTGGCGATCCGTTTTGATTTCTATCAAATGGAGTCCGGGTTTGTCTGCCTGCGGGGCGTAAGCTGCTTTGAATTCATCCCATGAGGCCGGACATGAGTACGTTCCGCCGTATAGTGCAGCCGCATGCTTGAAATCAAGCCCTGTCGGCGTGCCGAACAAATCTTCAAAGTGTGTCTTCTCAGAAGCCTGCGGCAAAAATGAGAAAATCCCTCCACCGTCATTATTCACGAGAATCACAGTAAGAGGAATGCCCAGCTTTTTGGCCGCCAGCAGTCCGTTTAAATCGTGATAAAAAGATAAATCGCCAATCACGAGGGTAACAGGCGCTTTTGTTCCTTCACATACCCCCATGGCAGAGGAGACAACACCGTCTATCCCATTTGCGCCCCGGTTTGAATAAATCCGGAAAGGGCGTTCCTGCTTTTCAAAAAACGTATCAACATCTCTGATCGGCATGCTGTTGCCGACAAACAGCGAGCTGTTTTCAGGCACAAGATGCTGCAGGATTCGATAGAGATTGCCTTCAAACGAAACCTCTTCACTGCTGATTGTTTGCAGATGCGTACGGAACCTCTCATTGACAAACTGCCACTTTTCCAGCCATTCTGGTGATCTGGTCATGTCAGCATGTTCGGTCATGAGCGCTTCGGCAAAAACGGATGCATTGCAGTGAATCATATGTGCGCTTGCCTGTGTCGGATCTCTCCACCCTCCATCCTCGTCAATCACAATCTGCTCGATCGCCGGGTCATCCTTAAGCCATAAGAAAACCGGTTTTGTAACAGGCATCGGCCCAAAACGGACGACAACATCAGGACGCAGTTTCGACTTCAGCTCATCATCTTTTAAAAATGAATCATACGCATCAATGACAGTGCTTTTATCATGAATACCGTTCCGCAGATTAGACAGCGGGTCGGCTAAAATCGGATACTGAAGCGCCTTAGACAGCGCAATAATGCTTTCCTTATCCGTATCACTGTGGAGTTCTCCGCAGACGATCATTCCTTTTTCAGCCTCTGCCAGCATTGCAGCCACATCAGACAGAGATTCGCGGTCAACAGACTGCGTACCCGTTTTCACAGACACGTGACGGCCTGTTCTCATTCTTCCAAACGGCTCATCCGAAAGATCCGGCATCAGCGGTTCGCGCAGCGGCACATTCACATGCACAGGTCCCATTGGACGCTTTTGTGCTTCCCCGGCGGCGCGGCCGGCCAGCGTTCGGATATATCTCAGCATATTCGGAGACGCTTCTGGAAGAGCTGAGTCTGTGAAAAACTTAACAAAGTTACCGAATAAGAAGTGCTGATTAATAGCCTGCGGTGCGCCTACTTCGCGCAGCTCGTGAGGCCGATCAGCAGTTAACACAATAATGGGCACTCTCGAATAATGGGCTTCAATCACAGCCGGATAAAAGTTAGCCGCGGCTGTTCCTGATGTGCAGATCAAAAGAACGGGATGCTGCTTCGCTTTTGCCAGCCCTAGAGCAAAAAAACCGGCAGATCTTTCATCAATTTGAACATGGACGTTGATATCAGGATGCGCGGCTGCAAGAATAGCCAGCGGTGTAGACCTTGAGCCCGGACAAACGACGGCGTCCGTAATCCCGGAAAGGGCGAATTCATCAATAAAACTTCCGATATAATGAGTAATCGGGTTGGCTGTCAACGCCTCACACCTCCTAATGCAGAGATCATCGGCTTCAATTTAATCTGCGTTTCTTCATATTCAGACTGCGGGTCCGAGTCTTCCACAATGCCGCACCCAGCAAACAGCCTAGCTGTGCTGCCCTCGATCAGTCCTGAACGGATGGCTACTGCGAATTCCCCGTTATTCTGGCTGTCAATCCAGCCGATAGGAGCTGCATACCAGCCGCGGGACATCGGCTCGATCTCTCTGATCACTTCAACAGCTTTTTTCTGAGGTGCCCCCCCAAGCGCCGGTGTGGGATGCAGTTTCTCAATTAAGTCAAAAAGCGAATCAGACTCTCGAAGCTGACCGACAATCGGCGTAAATAAGTGCTGGACACTTTTTGTTTTGTACAATACAGGTCCGCTAGGCTTTTCAACCTCCGAACAGCTTGATACAAAAGCGTCATGGATCATGCCGACCACAATATCATGCTCCAGCAGGTTTTTCTTATCGTTTAATAATTCAAGGCCTATGAGGCGGTCTTCTTCTTCATCCTTGCCGCGTCTAATGGAGCCGGCCAGACAAGAAGACATGACAGTGCTGCCGTCTTTTTTGATCAGCCTTTCCGGAGACGCGCCGACAAAGGTTTTTCCTTCCTGTTCGATTGCAAAAACATAGCTTGTCTGCTGATCGTTCAGAAGCGTTTTAAGCACCGGTTCAATTTGGACCGGGCCGTCAAACGTGAGCAGCAGCTCTCGGGCAAGAACCACTTTATCGTATTGTTTCTCTTTCATTTGGCTTGTTGCCGTTTCAATCGCTTTGAGCCAATCATCCTTATCCAGCTCTTCTGATGCCGCCATCACAGCCTGATGTCTTTGATCTAAATCTGAAACCATAAATTCCGCTGCAAAAGCAATTAAGCCTTCCAAAACACCTTCTGCGTCTTCCTCTCCGCTTACCCATCTGTTGACTGTTAAGAAAGGGCCATCAGCAGTCATCGTCAGCATAAGCGCAGGCACAAAGAAATCCCCTTCCGAGAAATGGTCCCATTGTGTACCTCTTTCTTCGCAAGGGTCAAAAGAAAATCCTCCGAATAACACAGGTCCCACTGCAGAATGCTGCAGCTTTTCTTCTTCACAAATATGAAAAGCCGTCTTTTTAAAGCGCTCCCATTGTTCAAAAACCTCGCGATACCGCTCGCTGTTTTTTTGATTTGTCTGGAAAATCGCTTCTTTGCCAAGACCGACTATTGTCAATTCACTTTCAGGATCTGACCAAAAAAATCGATTGCCTGTATATTTTTTTGCTCCGTAATTGAAAAATGATAGAGGGTCAAGAGACTCGATTTGTCTCGAATAGCTTATTAAGACAGCATGGTTGACTTCTTTGGCTTTATGTAATGCATGTAGAACTCCTTTTCGGAACGTACGCTGCACCGTTGTCACCATGAGGCATTCCTCCATAATCCTTAAAATGCTTTTAATACCATACACCTGTGTCTCCTTTGTGTCAAACACACAGATCATGCAGTCCAAATGGCCTGCCTTACCTATTATAAACCTAATTACAGAAATGAAAAAGAAACAAACCTTAAATTTCTTTCTCCGCTGAAAGCAAAGGTTGTATCCGCTTACCATATAAGGGAAATCTCCTAGATTCCTCCACCCGTCATTTATGAAAGTTCTCAGGCGATCTGTTCATACTAAAGGTATGCATCACAGAGAAACGAGGCGATTACAATGCTTACAAAAGACCAGCTTCAGCATTTGAAACATGAACTGGAACAAACAAAAGAGGATATCTTAAACCGTTTCAAAGACAATGACCATTTTCAGCTCAATTCAGCCTTTCCATATGATTCAATGGGGGAACTTTCGGCTTATGACAACCACCCCGGAGATCATGCAACCGAACTTTATGAGCGTGAAAAAGACATCGCTCTCGACTTGCATGAACGAGAGCATCTTCGGGACATTGAGCATTCATTGAAGGCGATAGAAAACGGCACATACGGTATTTGTGAAGTCAGCGGAAAGGAAATTCCATACGAACGTCTTGAAGCGCTTCCGACCGCCACGACGCTCGCAGAGTATTCGTCACAGGATATCATTTCTAAAGACCGTCCGATCGAAGAAGAAACACCTTTCGGGCAATTTGAATTTGACGATGATGAAGAAATCAGAGCGCCATATGACAGTGAAGATTCTTACCAAGACGTCGAAAAATACGGAAATTCATCAACACCGCAGGATATGGAAAACCCGCCGCTTAGCTATGATGATATGACGATGAATGCCGAAGAAAATATCGGCAATACAGAGTCGTACGAAAATTTCATCGCTACAGATATCACAGGCAAAGAAATTACCGTTTATCAAAGCAGGGCCCATGAGCGTTATGAGGAAGAACTCGACGAAGAGGGAATCATGACAACATTCGGAGATCTCCACGCTGATTGAACCCCCGGTTATGGGGGTTCTTTTACGTTTTCAGCATATCGGTGATCAGCTTCAGATAATCCTTTTGCAGTCCGATGTCATACCGTTTGCCCTCCAGCATTTTTCCGTAAACGCTCGATATCCCGAGTGAAGATTTAATCGCATCCGTTATCTGCACTTCTCCTCCTGTATCAGCTTCCAATGTCTCCAGCTTATCAAAAATATCAGGTGTGAAAATATAACGCCCTGCTGCGGCAAAATGAGATGGCGGGTTTTGTTTAGGCTTTTCCACAATATCCTGAATGCGATAAAGCCCTTTTTCAACAGACTCCCCTTTTATCACACCGTAATGGTGCAAATCCTCCGTTTTTGTTTCTTTTAAACCGATCACACTGCACTGATATTTCGTATACGCCTCAATCAGCTGCCCCAGGGCCGGCTGATTAGCGGAGAAGATCAGATCATCCGGCAAAACGACGGCAAACGGCTCTTCGCCTGCAAATTGCTTTCCAAAAGAAATCGCGTCGCCAAGACCTTTTGCATAAGGCTGACGCACATAATGAATGCGTATATCCGGAACCGGATGTTCGCTGAGTAAATGCAATTTGTGCCGGGAGGCGAGAAAAGCTTCAAGCGCTAAAGAAGAATCAAAATAATCGACAATCAGATTTTTATGGCTCGATACAACCATCAAAATATCTTCAATGCCTGACTCCTTAAGCTCTTCCACAATATAATGAATGACGGGCTTAGATCCTACCGGAAACATTTCTTTCGGAATTACCTTCGTCACCGGCAGATTCCTCGTTCCGAATCCGCCGGCAGGAATGATTGCTTTTTTTATCATGTTATTTTCCCCTCAGCTCATGTTTATTACATGATATTCCAAGACCGCACCCCGATGTTTGTACACCTGAAATTAGGCAGATGCAACTGGGCTGAAAACGGAATCACGAACCAGCCCTTTTTTAATAGGATATTGATATATGACCAGTAATCTTGTAAAGGAGCTCAGGTGATGAAAATTTGCGTGGTTGGCGCCGGATATGTCGGTTTAACCCTATCAGCGGCACTGGCATCCATCGGACATGACATGATATGCACAGACAAAGACGTCAAAAAAATCGAGCAGCTGAAAAATGGAGACATTCCCTTTTACGAGCCTGGGCTTTCAGATGCAGTACATCATTGCGATAATCTCTCGTTTTCTTCCGAAGTGAAATTAAGCATGGAGGAATGTCCCGTCATTTTTATCGCAGTCGGAACCCCTCCGCGCTCGGACGGATCAGCAAATACGAAAGCGCTGCAGTCCGTTATCAGCGATTTGAGCCAGACGATCCGATCGTATAAAACCATCATTACGAAAAGCACTGTTCCCCCCGGGACAAATGAAAACATAGCAAAACAGCTGATTGCCTCCGGCGTTTCAGCAAATTCATTTAACATCGTATCCAATCCGGAGTTTCTGCGGGAAGGCAGCGCCTTGCATGACATGCTGTATCCTGACAAAACAGTTATCGGTATTCAAAAAGGAGATCACGTATCGGCAGCAATCGTCAAATCCATTTACAAACACATTGACACCCCTTATATCATCACAAGTTTAGCAGGAGCAGAGCTGATCAAATATGCCAATAACTTCTTTTTAGCAGCAAAAATTTCGTTCATTAATGAAATGGCCCGCATATGTGAAGCCTACCAATCAGATATCTCGGATATTTCCCGCGCTATCGGACTTGACCCGAGAATCGGGGGGCACTTTTTGCAGGCCGGCATTGGATACGGCGGCTCTTGCTTTCCAAAGGATCTGCAGGCGCTGCAATTCGCTGCCTTTGAAAAAAACACGGAGACCTACCTGCTTCAAGCCGTTCAGCACATCAATGACACCCAGCTCGACCTGTATGTCAAAAAAATAAAATCTTTCTTCGATACACTTCACGGCAAAAAAGCGGCTATACTCGGCATTTCCTTCAAACCGCATACCGATGACATTAGGAATTCTCAAGCCGTCAGGCTGATGGAAAGGCTGACAGATCTGGGATGTCATGTCCATGCTTATGACCCTGAAGCTGTTCTACCAGAACATTTGCGGCAACATGTGACCCAGCATTCTCAAGCTTTTGACGCGATAGAAGAAAGTGACTTTTTATTTTTGGCCACAGAATGGCCCGAGTTTTTAGCGATTGATTGGAAAAAGGCCGCAGGCACCATGAAAGGGCGTCTGGTGATCGACGGGCGCAACGTATTGAAAAAAGAATCTCTGGAGGCTTGCGGTCTGATCTGCACGGGGGTTGGCCGCCCATGAAAATACTCGTCACAGGAGCAGCGGGATTTATCGGCTCCCACCTCTGCGAAGAATTGCTGAAGGATGAAACACATCACGTTATCGGAATCGACGACTTTATCGGACCGACTCCATTTTCCTTAAAATTAAGAAACCTTGATGCCCTGCTGCCAGAAAAACGATTTACGTTCATAAAGGAAAATCTGCTGACAGCAGATCTTTCTCCCTTGCTGGAAGATGTGAACGTCATCTTTCATTTGGCAGCCATACCGGGTGTCCGTTCAAGCTGGGGCGATCATTTTCACCCATATGCCGCACATAATATCCAAGCGCTCCAAAGGCTCCTTGAGGCATGCCGAAAACATCCCGTTCAAGCGTTCGTCTTTGCTTCCACCTCTTCCGTCTATGGCGAAAAACAAGGGAAAGTCAGTGAAGATGCGGCGCTTTATCCTTTATCTCCGTACGGGGTAACAAAGCTAACGGGAGAAAAGCTTTGCCATGTATATCAACAAAGCTTCGGCATTCCAATTGTGATTCTCCGTTTCTTTACCGTATATGGGCCGAGACAGCGGCCGGACATGGCATTTCACCGGCTCATCAAACAGCACCTTCTGAAAAAGCCGCTCACCATCTTCGGTGACGGACAGCAGTCAAGAGATTTCACCTATATCAGCGACTGTGTCAAAGGCATCACCGCTGTTCTTGGGAACCCCCATCTTATTGGTGAAACAGTGAATATCGGCGGCAGAGAACGTGCCTCAGTCTTAAAGGTTGTTTCCCTCATTGAAGACATTTCCGGTAAAAAAGCAACACTGCACTTCTCGGACAAAATAGCAGGGGAACCAAGCAAAACGTGGGCGGATATTTCAAAAGCAAAACAGCTCTTGCATTACGATCCCGCCACATCCTTAAACGATGGTTTGGCTAACGAAATCGCCTATTTATCGTCGCTGTATCAGGGGGAATGAAAATGAAACTTGCCTTTATCTGTACAGAAAAGCTGCCGGCGCCAGCGGTACGCGGCGGCGCTATTCAAATGATGATTGACGGTGTCACGCTTTATTTCAGCAGCCGGTACGATCTGACCATTTTTTCAATAGAAGATCCATCACTCCCAAAAAGAGAAACGAAAGACGGCGTACAGTATATCCATTTGCCAAAAGAGCATTACCGCGAGGCGGTAGCCGAAGAGCTGCGGGCCTCTTCCTTTGATCTAATCCATGTGTTTAACAGGCCTTTAAATGTCTCTTTATATAAAAAAGCTTCACCAAGCAGCATGATTGTTTTGAGCCTGCATAACGAAATGTTTTCTGAAAAAAAGATGACCTTCGCGCAAGGAAAAGAAGTACTCGACAATGTCACCATGATCACAACCGTCAGCGAATTTATTAAACAAACGGTCATTGATCGTTTCCCGGAAGCCGAGGACATCACAAAAGTCGTATATTCCGGCGTTGATATTCGCTCCTATCCGCCTGTCTGGACGATGAAAGGTTCGGCTGTCAGAGAAACATACAGGAAAAAATACGGCATTGAGGATAAAAAAGTTATTTTATTCGCCGGCCGTTTAAGCCCAACCAAAGGGCCCCACCTTCTCATTCACAGCATGAAACGGATTTTACAGCAGCATCCCGACGCTGTGCTGGTCATAGCAGGCGGAAAGTGGTTCAGCGATGACGGCGAAAACCAATATGTAACCTATCTGCGCAAGCTGGCGCTGCCATACAGAGAACACGTGATCTTTACGAAATTCATTCCCGCAGACGACATTCCAAACCTCTTTCTGATGGCGGATGTATTCGTGTGCAGCTCTCAATGGAATGAACCCCTGGCCCGTGTGAATTATGAAGCAATGGCCGCCGGCACCCCCTTAATTACCACAAATCGTGGCGGAAACGGAGAAGTCGTAAAACACGAAGTCAACGGACTTGTCATCGACAGCTATAACAAACCTTCTGCATTTGCGAAAGCAATTGACAGAGCCTTTACAGATCAACAATTAATGAATAAAATCACAAAAAACGGCCGGCAACGTGTAGAATCTTTATTTACCTTTACCCATGCTGCCAAACGGCTCAATGCTGTTTATCAATCCGTTCTGACACCGGAAAACAAACAATTTCCGCCGCCTCTTCTGACGAAAAACCTTGATTTATCATTTATAAATCAGCTTTTTGTGAAAGCAAAATCATAATACCTACAGCTCGTGTTGCAGATACGGGCTGTTTTTTTGCTGCAGGGACGCATAAAAAAGGCATAAATGTGATTTTATGCCTTGCGCTTTACAGTTTGAGAAATCCATGGGGCTGGTGCGGATTTACTTGGAAGAACGATGATTTCCACAGTAGCTTCCTCCGCTGATTCTTCATGCTCTACTTCAATTGGAGACGCTGATCGTTTAGAATCACGCTCCTCATCAAGCTCTCCAATGGTATTCAAATTCGTCTTTTCATCATCCATGACTTTGTGGTTTGTTTCCGTTTCCTTTGTTTCTTCTTGAGAATCTCTCGGTGCAGTGATGTTAGGGAGCTCTCGGATCCTGCCCGCAGCCAAATGCTTCTCTTCTTCATTGTCAGCCGAGATTTTGTCATGAGCCTGCCATCCCATCGATCCAGGCGGTGTAAATACGAATTGGTCGAGATCGAGTTTAGAAATGGAGGCTTTTTGTCTCGATGACCTCATGTCAATTCGCCTCCCGATACGCTTTTATTTTTTTATACAGTTCCGGCAGTTTATCCAAAAACGCATCTTTAGATTCTTCAACGGAAATCATATTTTGCAGCGCCCAGTTGTACTTCTCATCTGACCATGTTTTCTTTTGCTTCAAATAATATTTATGGCCGATTGCACAGAACAAATGCGGAAACGCCAGATCAATCCATAGCACTTCGTACTGTTTTTCTGTGAGCGGATACACTGCATCATAGGCTGCAAGCAGCGCAATCATGAAATCCGCATCCCATACAGAAAGCTTAACCATGACTTTATTCAGCAAAATGCGCAGATCTCTTGACGGTAAATCGTACGTAATCGAGTGAAGCTCCTTTAAAAAAGGCTCCCCGTCTACCTCAGTTAACCGCGCCAATGTAAAATCCTGAAAACAGAATCCGCCATGTTCATGCGTTTCTTTCGTCCAGTTTTCATACTCTGACTCATCAAGTGCTTGCAGTGCTTCTTTACCTCTGGCCAGCATTTTATCAGCATGTTTTAAGAAAGTTTGCGAAAATATGTCTTCAGGATAAGAGGCCGCGATCTGCATATTCCCTTCTAATTCCTGCAGCTTCCAGCGATACAATTTATGCCATTTTCCGAGCCTGCTTCTTTTCTTGCTTTCATCTGTGCAAACATATCCTTTTGACGCATGATGAAAATGGCCGGCAAATGACATGACTTTTTTCATTTGCTCTGCATCATAGTAAATCATTTCTTTACCTGTCACTTTGTCATATAAACTGTAAGAGACCCGATCCGTGCCTAAGCAGCTCCCGCCATTTTTTGTTTGATGAATCGGCGCTACCGGCAGCCCTTTCTCCTGTAAATGGGCATGTGCCTGAGTGATAAAAAGCATTCGCTCCGGCTTCATCTGCGCTTCTTTTAATAGCTTTGGGCCTTGATCAGTTTGTATCTCCCAGATTTTGCGCCCGCTTTTGTTTGATTTTAGTGCCACATGTTCGAAATGGAACGGATAATAGCTGAGAATATCGGACACAATCTGTTCTTCATGCTCTTTTTGGTACACTCTGTTCACCCCTTCTATCTGTTTCTTTCATACACACTGAGCAGATTTTCCGCCACCCTCTGCCAGCCGAATTGGCTTTCTGCCTCACGGCGGCTGTATTTCCCAAGCCGTTCGCGTTTTTCAGAACTGCTGAGCAAATCATTGATATGTTGGGCATATTGTTTAGGATTTTCAAAGTCATGAATGATATAGCCGTTTTTCCCTTCTTCTATGACTTCTGGATTGCCTCCTCGATTGCTTGTGATAATAGGCAGTCCAGCGGCCATCGCTTCATAATGCACCCTCGCTAAAGGCTCCTGCCATTGCGAAGAGCACACAAATACATCTGACATGGTATAAAGGCGCGGGATGTCCTTTGGCTTCACAAATTGAATAAATGTGACATGATCCTTTTGCATCGCACCGAGTGTATGAAGATGTTTGACATAGTTATTTAATTCATTATCTCCGAACCATTTTGACCCGATAAACACCATCATGACATCGGGATGCTCCTCGATAATGTCCGGCAAAGCCTGCAATAAAATGTGCGGGCCTTTGACTTTGCTGAGCCGGCCGACAAACAGGGCGATTTTTTTGCCGTGAAGATCCAGCTCGCTTCGCATATCATCACGAGCCCGCTGCCCTTCTTTCGTCCAGCGGGGATGGTACGCTTTCAAGTCCACACCGGAATACACGGTTTTTGTTTTTGATCGTGCTGACGGAAAACGGCTTGTGATCGTCCGGCCGATATAATCGCTGACCGTAACAATCTGCGCTACAGAATCAATGCAAATCTCGCCTTCTGTCTGGCTGATTTTATCGTAAGCGAACATTTCATTGTGAACGCTTAAAATAAAAACAGCGTCTGGCGCCTTTTTCTTCAGTTTCTGCACCCAGCTTGGGCGATTACAAACATGCACAAGATCAAAACGGCTCTTTTTCAGCTCTTCCCCAACAGCTTCTTCATAACGGTCTTCATCCAAGTGCACATAATGGACTCCGTCTGCCGTCTCTCTATCAGCAAGATTCGGATCTTTAATCGAAAACACCGTCACCTCATGTTTTTTGGCAATCAAAGGGGCAACCGCTTCTAGGTAGATTTGAATGGCGCCTCCTCGAACCGAGGGGACAGGAAGCTTCTCTGTGGCGATCAGTGCTATTTTCATACATAGCCTCCATTCCTGCATGTTTTTTAACTAGTTAAAATCATGATACGGCTGAACAACCAACTTGTGCGGAATAGGACTGCCCCAAAAACAAAACGGGTAAACAACCATATTCTTTTATACATATAGTCAAATATCTCAATCACTTTTTTCATTTGATTCATAAGGTAGGAGTAAAACAGGTAAGGATGTGTCCTTTAATGGCAGAAAACCAAGAAGTCATGGAGGAGGGGAATTCATCAGAGCTTCCTTTATCAGCAGAAGATGAAAGAAAATTAACGGAGCTGGCTGAAAATGTGCTTCAAGGATGGGATGTTCAGGCTGAAAAAATAGACGTCATTCAGGGTAACCAGATGGCGCTTGTGTGGAAGGTTCACACAGGATCCGGTGCGGTTTGTCTGAAACGAATACACAGGCCCGAAAAGAAAGCCTTGTTTTCCATTTTCGCACAGGACTATTTGGCAAAAAAAGGCATGAATGTTCCCGGCATACTCCCAAACAAAAAAGGCAGCCTATATTCCAAGCATGGCTCCTTTCTATTTGTCGTATATGACTGGATCGAAGGAAGACCGTTTGAGCTGACTGTAAAGCAGGATTTGGAGTTTATCATGAAAGGCCTTGCTGATTTTCACACAGCTTCCGTCGGGTATCAGCCGCCAAATGGCGTTCCCGTATTTACGAAATTAGGGCGCTGGCCGAATCACTACACGAAACGGTGCAAACAAATGGAAACGTGGAAGCTGATGGCGCAGATGGAAAAAGAAGATCCTTTCTCACTGCTTTATCTTCAGGAAATAGACAGCTTTATTGAAGACGGACTGCGCATCAAAGACCGGCTTTTGCAATCGTCCTATGTTCCATGGACTGAACAGCTGAAAAAAAGCCCTAACCTCTGCCACCAGGATTACGGAACAGGAAATACACTCTTAGGGGAAAATGAACAGATTTGGGTTATCGACTTAGATACCGTATCATTTGATCTGCCTATTCGAGATTTGCGCAAAATGATTATCCCGCTTTTGGATACGACAGGCGTTTGGGATGAAGAAACATTTCATGTCATGCTGAACGCTTACGAATCCAGAACCCCATTAACTGATCAACAAAAACAAGTCATGTTTATTGATATGCTTTTTCCTTATGAGCTTTACGATGTCATTCGCGAAAAATACGTCCGCAAGTCCGCTTTGCCAAAGGAAGAGTTAGAGTCAGCGTTTGAATATGAACGCATTAAAGCAAACGCATTGCAGCAGCTAATTTAAAATAATCATTCCCCCTGCATATCGGGGGTTTGATCTTTATAAGATAAAGGGGAAGGATAAGTATAAATGTAAAATAAATACATACGGAGGTTGCAAATATGAAGAAAATTCTCGGCGCCATAGCGGTTTTTGTGATTACGTATGCGCTGTTTTCAGCCGCAGGCTACCTGTTTCCTGTTGACCAAGAATGGTACAATTCACTAAAAAAACCGGACTGGACGCCACCCGGCTCCGCGATCGGCATCATTTGGGCCATCCTGTTTGCGCTGATCTCCCTTTCAGCTGCCCTTGTGTATGCCGCGTTTTCATTTAAAGACGCGAAAAACTTTTGGTTTATGCTTTTGATTAATTATGTGCTTAATCAGGCATTCAGCTATTTTCAGTTTACGCAAAAGAACCTGCTGGCTGCATCGATTGACTGCCTGCTTGTCGCCATTACAGCATTCATATTAATGATCATAGCAAAAAAATACAGCAGAGCCTCAAGCTATCTTCTGCTGCCTTATTTTTTATGGAGTGCATTTGCGACGTTCTTATCCTTTACAATCTATTCAATGAACCTGTGAACCAAAAAAGCCGCTCTTACAGCGGCTTTTTCACATCATCGGCTGGATTCCCCAAATGTCTTTCGCATATTCCCGGATCGTGCGGTCACTGGAAAAATAACCTGAATGGGCAATGTTTACAATCGAACGCTCAGACCATTTCCGCCGATCGCGATAATCAGCTTGAATACGCTCCTGCGCATCGGCATATGAGCTGAAATCCTTGAGCACAAAATACTCATCATTATGCGGAAGCAGAGAGTCATAGATCGATTCAAATTCATCTGCTTCCCCTTCAAAAAAACCATTAATCAGCTGATCCGCCACCTGTCTGATTCTGCGGTCATGCTGATAATATTCCCTCGATCTATAGCCGCCGTTTTCCTGATACGATAAAACGTCATCCGCCTTTAAACCGAATGTGTAAATACAATCTGATCCCACCCGCTCAAGAATCTCAATATTTGCGCCGTCATGTGTGCCGATCGTCAAAGCGCCGTTCATCATGAACTTCATATTTCCTGTACCAGACGCTTCCTTGCTTGCGGTTGAAATCTGTTCACTTACATCCGACGCGGGAAAAATCCGCTCAGCCATAGAAACTCTGTAATTTTCCAAAAAAACAACCTTAATCAGCTGCTTGACTGCCGGGTCATAGTTAACCTTTTCTGCGACAGAATGGATCAGCTTAATGATTTTCTTGGCATAATGATAGCTTGGTGAAGCCTTTGCCCCGAAAATAAAGGTTTGCGGATAGATAGAAAATCCCGAGTCCTCCTTTAGACGGTTATACAAATACATAATATGAAAAACATTCAGCAGCTGCCGTTTGTACGCATGAAGCCGTTTCACCTGTACGTCGAATATGCTGTCAGGGTTCACAACCACCCCAGCCGTACAAAAAATCAAATCAGCAAGCTCTTGTTTTTTCCTGCTTTTGTTGTTTTGAAACTGCTCAATAAACGCGGGATCTGAGGCGTACGGTTCTAAGCGGATCAGTGATTCCGGCCGTTTTACCCATTCATTGCCGATCGCCTCCGTGATGACAGCAGACAGACCTGGATTCGCTTTTAGAAGCCAGCGTCTGTGGGCAATTCCATTCGTTTTATTGTTAAAACGATTCGGAAACAGCAAATGAAAGTCGCGCATCTCCCTTTCCTTTAAAATATCAGAATGGATTTTGGCAACGCCGTTTACACTGTAGCTGCCCACTATGGCCAGGTGAGCCATTTTGACAACACCATGCGCCGTAATCGCCATGTCCTCTATCCTTTTCCAGTCTCCGGGATACTTTTCCCAAACCGCACGGCAAAACCTTTCATTGATTTCTTCAATAATCATATACATTCGCGGCAGCAGCGGCTTAAACAAATGAATCGGCCATTTCTCAAGCGCTTCTGACAATGTCGTGTGATTTGTATAAGAAATCGTATGTACGGTGATATGCCAGGCCTCTTCCCAGCTCATGTTCTCTTCATCAAGTAAAATCCGCATCAGCTCAGGCACCGCAAGCGCAGGATGGGTGTCATTAATATGAATGCTTACTTTTTTATGCAGGCCGGACATAGATTTATTCGTTTTGCGGTAATTGTTCACAATGCTTTTTAAGCTTGCGCATACTAAAAAATACTGCTGCTTCAACCGTAAAATTTTCCCCTCGTCATGGGTGTCATCAGGATATAAAAATTCTGAAACGGCTTCTGTTTCCCGCTTATAAGACAAAATATTGCCGCCGTGATAATGCGCATAGGGCTCGGCATTCCATAGCCTCAATGTATTGACGGTCCCCGTTTCATAGCCGATAATCGGAATATCATAAGGAACAGCGGTAACGATTGTAGCTTGTTCATGCCGAAAATGCAGACGCCCGTTTTTTTCTGTCACATGCACCTCGCCCCAAAACGGCACGTCAACAGCCTGATCCGCATTTCTTACTTCCCATACGTTTCCGTTTTTCAGCCATTGTTCAGGCAGCTCCACTTGATGCCCGTCTACAATTTTTTGCTCAAACAAGCCGTGCTTATAACGAATGCCCATTCCGTGTCCCGGCAAGTTCAACGAAGCGAGAGAATCTAAAAAGCAAGCGGCCAAGCGCCCAAGCCCGCCGTTGCCCAGACCTGCATCGCTCTCTATCTGAAGGATCTCCTCTAAATTGATGCCGATATCCTTCAAGCCTGCTTCTACCACATCACGAACGCCAAGATTCATTAAATTTTGTTCAAGGAGCTGACCGAGAAGAAATTCGATTGACAAATAATATGTCTGCTTTCCGGAATTGGACCTGCTCTTTTCATTCGTCTGGATCCACTCAGCGCTGATATACTCTCTGACCATATTGCCCAACGTTTTATATTGGTCCAGCTTGGCAGAGTCTCTAAAGCTTTTTCCGCACGTCATTTCCAGACGCTTTAAAAATAAGGCTGCAAATCGTTCTTTACTCGAGAACATCCCGTCCACTCCTTGTCACATGCTCAAAAATGCGCTGATACTCTTTCGCTGACTTCTCCCAGCTGTAATCTGCGTTCATTGCGGTCTTCATGAGGCTCTTCCATACATCCTTTTGGCGATAAAACGACAGCGCCCTCTCAATCGTATATTTCAGATCATGCGCATTGAAGGCGGAAAACGTAAAGCCATTGCCCGATCCCTCTTCCTCCTGATAGGAATGAACAGTATCATAAAGACCGCCCGTCTCCCTGACAATCGGAATGGCGCCATATTGGAGAGCAATCAGCTGGCCCAAGCCGCACGGCTCAAATTTCGAAGGCATCAAAAACAAATCAGAGCCCGCATAAATTTGATGGGCAAGCGGCTCGTCAAACCCAATATACGCACGGCACTTCTCATAAAAAGCAAATTCTGCATACCGGAAATAGTCTTCAAATTCACGTTCCCCTGTACCCAGCACAATCAGCTGTATGTCCTGCTCCTCAAGGAGTTCGTGCATAATCCTGCGCACAAGATCAAGTCCCTTTTGCTTAGTGAGCCTTGTCACCATACTGATCAGCGGAATATCGTTTCGCTCTGGAAGCCCCATCCGCCGCTGAAGCTTCGTTTTATTTTCTTCCTTGCATGCAAGATGCTCCGAATCGTAATGCGCAGCTATATAAGGATCGCTCTTCGGCTGATAGAAAGAATCATCAATGCCGTTTAAAATGCCGGTTACATCATTTTCCCTATATCGCAAAACCTGATCCAGCTGTTCACCGTAATAAGGCGTCAATATTTCATTTCTGTAAGTCGGGCTTACAGTTGTCACATGATCAGCCGCAATGATGCCCGCCTTCATAAAATTAACGAATCCGTTGCATTCTAACTTTTCATAATGAAAATGATCCATCTCAAGCCCTAGCAAGTCATGTGTGACATCAGGCGGAAAAATGCCCTGAAACTGCAGGTTGTGGATCGTGAGCACACTTTTCATCTGTTCATAAAAAGGATGTTTCCCGTATTCCTCTTTCAGCAAATAATTGACCATTGCTGTATGCCAGTCGTGAGTATGAACAATATCGGCTTGAATATTTACAGCTTCGACTGCCTCCAGCACAGCTCTAGAAAAAAAAGCAAAGCGTTCACCGTCATCATCATACCCGTACAACGAATCCCTGTTAAAATAATATTCATTGTCGATGAAATAATAATTCACATCATCATCGGCCATATGTTCAATTCCGCAATATTGCTGACGCCAGCCGACGGCTACCGTACACTCAGCCGCTTTTCTCATGCGCTTTTTCCAGCGTTCAGGTATTTGGCTGTACTTCGGCAATATCACAGCTACTTCATTGCCTAATCGCGCAAGTGCCTTTGGCAGAGCGCCGGCTACATCGGCAAGACCTCCTGATTTAACAAACGGGGCGCATTCAGCTACAGCAAACAATATCTTCAAGAATTCATCAGCTCTCCTTGCACCAAACCTTTTCTTAATACAAGCGGCTGCTCGGCTGTTCCCGCAGCCTCAGTCGAATTGCCGATTTTAACGTCCTTATCAGAAATAACCTGCTCAAGCAGACACTCCTCGCCAATCTGCGTTTTTTGCATAATAATGCAGTTTTTTAGCTTCGTTCCCTTTCCGACATGAATCCCCCTGAACAATATGCAGTTTTCAATCTCTCCTTCAAGCACACAGCCATTTGCCACCAAGGAGTTTTTAACAGTGCTGTGTTTTCCGTATTTCGTCGGCGGCTCATCCTTCACTTTTGTATAGATCGGCTGCTGCGGCAAAAACACCTGCTGCCAAAACCGAGGCTGAATGAGCTCCATACTGTGGGTATAATACTTTTCTACCGAATCAATGACTGCAGCATAACCTGAATATTCATAAGGGCAAATGGTCAAGGCGGCTGATTCTTTTTCAACAGCCTCCTGAATGGTTTTATAGCCTTTTTCACGATGTCCATAGATCAGATCCTTCAAAAGCGTTGTAGACATGATATAGATTTGCAGCGACTGGCCGTCCTGAAATACCTCTGTGATGTCGCAGCCAACCTCCTGGTGGCGTTTCAGCACAAATTGAAATTGAATGTTGCATACGGTATGACTGTTGGAGATGACAGCATATTGCTGTGTGCTTCTATGGAAGTAATCAAGATGGTCTGAAAACTGACGGAAAGAACCGAATTCATCATATTCTTGATGAAGGTGGGGCGACGGGAAAAAAAAGAGACCATCCTTTTTTCGATGCAAATCCCATTCCTTACCCGCTCCAAGATGATCCATAAGCGAACGGTAGCGATACTTCGGAAAAATCGCGACACTCCTAATATCCGCATTCACCATGTTGGAAAGCATAAAATCGATCAGACGGTACCTGCCGGCAAAAGGGATTGCCCCCAGCGACCGCTGTGCCGTTAAATCCTGAAGAGAATGCTTATATGTGGTTTCATCTATAACACCTAACATTTGATTATTAAACACTGACTCTGCCCCCTCTTCAGTATTAGATCCATTCTTTTTCTACAAATTCCCCGGAAACGAGCAGCACCTCCTGAATGTCTTTTTCGGACTGAATCACTGCGCCATCCGGAAGCATCAGACCATTAGGAACGATGGCATTTTCAATCACTACATGCTCGCCAATCGTCACATCCGGCATAATGACCGACGATGTGACAGTCGCATGCTTACCGACAGTAACACCTTGAAAAAGAACGGAATGAGTCACATTTCCATACACAACACACCCTTCATTCACAAGCGAATCATTTACCTGTGCGTCAGATGAAATAAATTGCGGAGGCTGATTCGGATTGACGGAGTAAATTTTCCAATTCCGTTCAAAAAGCTTCAGCTCCGAGTCCTCTTGTAACAAATCCATATTGGCTTCCCACAAGCTCTGCACTGTTCCGACATCCTTCCAATATCCTTTGAACGGATAAGCAGATAGCTTCTTTTTCTCCTCTAAAAGCAGAGGAATAATGTCTTTGCCGAAGTCGTGGCTTGAATAAGGATTTCGGTCGTCCATCTCAAGATACTGTTTTAAAAGCGGCCAATTGAATATATAAATTCCCATTGAGGCAAGATTGCTCTTAGGGAATTTGGGCTTTTCATCAAAATGTGTGATCATCCCATCTGCATTGGTCTTCATGATACCGAACCGGCTTGCTTCCTCCCACCCCACTTCGATGACAGAGATCGTTACATCCGCTTTCTTTTCAATGTGAAAATCAAGCATTTTGCCGTAGTCCATTTTATAGATGTGATCTCCTGATAAAATCAGCACATACTCAGGATCATACTGATTCAAATAATTGAGATTTTCATAAATGGCGCTTGCTGTCCCTTTATACCATTTGACTTCTGATGACTCGGCATAAGGGGGTAAAACCGTCACGCCGCCATTATGTCTGTCAAGGTCCCACGCACTGCCGATTCCAATATAGGAATTCAGCTCAAGCGGCTGATATTGTGTTAAAATTCCGACTGTGTCTATGCCTGAATTGGAACAGTTGCTGAGGGTAAAATCAATAATCCTGTATTTTCCCCCGAAAGATACAGCCGGTTTGGCCATATTTTTTGTTAATCCGCTGAGACGGCTGCCCTTCCCGCCGGCAAGGAGCATGGCTACACATTGTTTTTTCATCTTTTTATCTCTCCTCTTTTTTTAACCGCCCGTAAAATCGAAATGCCGTAAGGGGGAATGGTCATCGTGATATAACCCGGTTTATGATGTAAAGCTCCCGTTTTGGACGCTAACGGCTTTTTGTTAATTTGTCCTGAGCCTCCATATGTTTCACTGTCGCTATTCAGCACTTCGATGTATTGGGTAAGAAAAGGAACTCCAACATCATATTGATGATAGACCGCGGGTGAAAAATTACAAATGATGACAAGCGCCTCACCGTGCCTTTTGCCATAACGAATAAAAGAAAAAATCGATTGTTGGTCATTATGGACATCAATCCATTCAAATGACTGTGCACGATGATCATGTTCATAAAGGATTTTGCTTTTTTGATAAAAACGGAGAATATCTTGCGTAAAAACGCTGGCTTTCCGATGCATGGGGAAGGAGTCCAAAAACCAATCAAGCTGCTCTGTGTCTTTCCATTCATCAAATTGGGCAAATTCTGTTCCCATAAAAATCAATTTCTTTCCGGGATGAACCGTCATATAACCGAGCAAGAGCCGATACTGGGCAAATTTCTGCCAATAGTCGCCAGGCATTTTATTAAGAATTGATTTTTTTCCGTAAACGACTTCATCATGAGAAAATGGCAATACAAAATGTTCTCTAAACGCATACAGTAATGAAAAAGAAATAAGCTGATGACAATACCGCCGTTCTTCTGGCGGCGTCTCCATGTATTTCAGTACGTCATTCATCCAGCCCATATTCCATTTAAAATGAAAACCGAGCCCCCCTTCCTCAGCGGCACCTGTCACTTGAGGCCATTCCGTTGAATCTTCCGCAATCATCATGACATGCGGATATGCCTCTCTCATCGTTTGATTGAGTTTTTTTAAAAACCCAACAGCATATGGATTCGTGTGGCGTTCATCCTGATTTGGCCAATACAGGATATTAGCCACTGCATCAACCCTAAATCCATCTATATGATAGAGTTCCGCCCAGTACAACGCATTAGAAATTAAAAAACTATGAACTTCCGGTTTTCCCAAGTCAAAGTTTGCCGTTCCCCATAGCCAGTTCTCCCGATCACGTTCATCTTGATATTCATAAAGAGGCCCTCCATCAAACATATAAAGGCCATGTGCATCTTTACAAAAATGTCCGGGGACCCAATCCAGAATGACTCCGATGTTTTCTTGATGGCATTCATCGACAAACCTCATCAAATCATGAGGCGTGCCAAACCTGCTTGTCGGGCTGTAGTACCCCGTTCCTTGGTATCCCCAGGAACGATCATAGGGGTGTTCATATACCGGGAGCAGTTCGATATGGGTAAACCCATGCTTTTTGATATAAGGAATAAGCGACTGACTTAAATCTTTATAAGAGTAATGCCTGCCATCAGAATGTTTCTTCCAAGAACCGAGATGAAGTTCATAAATAAAAAGTGGTTTCTCATACAGCGTCTTAACCTTTTGTTTCTTTTGCCATTTTTGATCTTGCCAGCTGTATCCTGCCAGATCATAAGTCAGTGACGCTGTATGAGGCCGGACTTCTGAATAAAAGGCGTATGGATCTGCTTTCAGCCTGATCTCACCGCTATGAGTCACGATTTCATACTTATATCGTTCCTGTTCTGCCAAGCCCGGAATAAATAAAGTCCAAATGCCGTTATCGTTCACTCTATGCATCACATGCTGTTCTCCTGACCAGCTGTTAAAATCCCCAGCTACTCGAACTTCTGACGCATGAGGCGCCCACACACAGAATTCATATCCGCTTTGGCCATTCAGCTCACGATAATGCGAGCCAAATAGCTGATAGCTTCTAAACAGACTGCCTTCGTGATAAAGATAAACATCATGTGCTGTCGGGCTGGCAGCGGTCATGTAATCATCCTTTCTGACATCATAGTTTTTATATATAGTATTTATTCGAAGAAATAAAAAAAAGCCCTTTCATGAAAGCGCTTATACTTATTGACATTTAAATTCATTTTCTGAAGAAAAACGAAATATATGGAGATTTTTGTTGCTTTTTTATAGAATAAAGCATGAAATAGATCAAGAATTATATAAAATAATGACCACCCGTTATCACGGGTGGTTTTCTCTGCGGCTGAAAGCCCTTGTTACTGACCAAACCCTAAAGGACTTCTGATTGGTTCGCCTTATGTACTACTTCTGCTGACCAGACCTCAAAGGCCTTCTCCCTATTTCCTTTTCTTTTTCTTGACCTCTTCACCTGTGAATGGATCGATATATTCGATCATTGTTAATTGTTCTGCCACGATATCATCTTGTATCTATTTCGTATATATTCTTCGATTACCTTTTTGTTTCTCCCAACCGTATCTACATAATATCCAGCACACCAAAATTTCCGGTTCCCATATCTGTATTTCACATTTGGTGACGATCAAATATCATTAAACTACTTTTTCCTTTCAAATATCCTATGAATGCCTATTCACTTATCACTGGCGGAATGCTCACTAACATATGGATGTGATCTTTGCACGCTGTTGCTTCTATGTGTGTGCTAGACTATTACTGTCTTTTGACATTATAACTCCTCCGTATGCTCATATTTTGGTTGGCGAACCAAAAATATTTAGCACCTCGGAGGAGTATTTTTTTATACCACGCTGGAAGCTTTTTGGAACCTCAGGCCTAGCCGAGGGTTTTCTTTTCCACAATAAAAAACCTTGCAGAATATGCAAGGTTTTTGGATGACCCGTACGGGATTCGAACCCGTGTTACCGCCGTGAAAGGGCGGTGTCTTAACCGCTTGACCAACGGGCCGATGATTGAGAACTTCTAACTGTAATCATATGGCGGAGAAGGAGGGATTTGAACCCTCGCGCCGCTTACACGACCTACACCCTTAGCAGGGGCGCCTCTTCAGCCACTTGAGTACTTCTCCATTTGGCTCCACAGGCAGGATTCGAACCTGCGACCGATCGGTTAACAGCCGATAGCTCTACCACTGAGCTACTGTGGAATATAAATCATGGTGGGCCTGAATGGACTCGAACCATCGACCTCACGCTTATCAGGCGTGCGCTCTAACCAGCTGAGCTACAGGCCCATGACAATATAGAAATGGAGCGGGTGATGGGAATCGAACCCACGACATCAGCTTGGAAGGCTGAGGTTTTACCACTAAACTACACCCGCAATTTTTATTTGGGGCGATTGATGGGAATCGAACCCACGAATGCCAGAGCCACAATCTGGTGCGTTAACCACTTCGCCACAACCGCCAAAATATATATATTGATAAATGGTGGCTCGGGACGGAATCGAACCGCCGACACACGGATTTTCAGTCCGTTGCTCTACCAACTGAGCTACCGAGCCTAAGTATTATTTAAATGGCGGTCCGGACGGGACTCGAACCCGCGACCTCCTGCGTGACAGGCAGGCATTCTAACCAACTGAACTACCG
>NZ_JBUPVZ010000011.1:0-128357 GCF_055486375.1 Bacillus sp. 11C | reverse complement strand
TTCTCCTCACAGCCGCATGCCAGAACATGAAGAAGATTGCCACATACCTAGCCAAGCAGGGCTAGGTATGTGGGAGCGCTTTTTCTGCTTTTGAAATCAGCTGAATATCTAAAGAAACATTACAAAACAAAAAAGCTTGTAGAAAAAACATCGTTTTCTCTACAAGCTGAGGGCAGAGATATTTCGCTCTGCCCTTCTTTTTCTACTCTACTAATTTTTTATTGACATAAATAATGACCCCTGCTCCATATGCCAAAATAAGCGGCGGAATGAGCTGCTCTTGGCCTTGAAACGAGATAAAGCTATTCAGCAAAATGAACAAACCGGAATTCAAGAAAAAGTAGCCTGCTATTCTGGCCAGCCGATCTTTATCCCGGATACGGGCCTCATTAAATCCGGCCAGCATCCACGTTTGTTTTTTGATCCCGACAAAATAGGCAACTACAAAGAATAAAAGCGCGATGACAATTAACAGATAATTGATGCCGATTTCCATATTTGAGCCTCCTACAACATTACTTGACGTTTAGAAAAAGAAAAAAAGCGGCGCAGCTTACAACAATCAGCAGCAGGACGACAGATGCATTGAGGAACGGCTGCAAAAGAAGCAGCACAGCCAAAAACAGCAAATAAGCCGCACCGACTCGCGAAATCGTGACAATCTCCTTTTGAGAGCGTAATTTGTTTTTTCTGACGCCAGCAAACATCATCAGTTTTTTCCGCTTCCACACATATCCGGCGAGCACCGTTAAATAAACAACCAGCGGCAGATATCTGTAATCGGGCGGCAGCAGCGGCAAGGCGATAATCACGGCAATGAGAAGAACCGAAAGCCAGCTTTTGCCCAATAAAGACCCCCTCCGTTTCGTCTCTCCCCCATCACCCCTCATCGCTTCGGCAAGCTCCTTCGGATGAGAAAATTCGGTTTCAACAGCTTCCAGCAGTTCCTCTTCACTAAGGCCGGCTTTGATTCTGTCTTGTACGAAAGCGGTTATATGCCCCTTTAATTCGCAGATGGCGTTTTCTCTCTCTACATCAGGCATATTCGCCAGCTCTGCATTTAGTTCCTCCATGTACCTGTCAATGATGTGCTGTGCATTCATAGCAAATCCTCCGATAAAGACAGTAAGGCTTGATGGGTTTCCAGGTATTTCTCCAGCCGTTCTTTTAACATTTCTTCTCCTTTTTGCGTCATTTTATAATACTTTCTTTTCGGGCCGTCCAGTGAATCCTCCCAAAAAAATTCGATCCATCCCTTCTCGGTCATTCGTTTAAGAATCGGATAAATCGCTCCCTCTGAAATAGCCAGTGCCGAGGTTGTTTTTAAGGATGACGTCAGCTCATAACCGTACATCGGTTTAGAGCGCAGCAGGGAAAGGATGGCCAGCTCGAAAATCCCTTTTCGAAATTGAACAATCCAGCGGTCATTAACTTGATTCGTTTTCATGGTTTAAATATATCGAAAAAACCACTATATATCAATCACATATAGCAGTGAAAAAGGTCCTGTTTTTTCTTTTGACAAAAATGGAATTTCTCATACTTTTTAACCTTTTTATTACATAAATGTTTTTATATTATGAAAAGTGAAAAAACGATTCTTGAGGTTAAAAGGAGCAGTCGAATGCAGAAATCGATATCATTTTTTGTCATTTTTTCAGTCCTTTGGGGTTCGTTATTTCTGTTTTCTATTATTGGCAGCTTAGGGACAACCCCGATTCCGCTGACAAAGGACGCCAAATTTCTCATGTCCAGCGTCATTCCTCAGGGCTGGGGCTTTTTCAGCAAAAATCCCCGTGATACTGCGATCGGATTATATGAGGATGGCGAAGAAAGTGCCAAGGTCAGCTGGCCCAATATGAGGGCTGATAATCTATTCGGCCTGTATCGGTATGGGAGATCTCAAGGCGTTGAAATGGGCGTCATCTACAGCCAAGTCGGCAAGGAACAGTGGACAGCATGTAAAGAAAAGGACCTCGGCGCCTGCAAAAGCAAAGCCAAAACCGTGCAATTAAAAACACCCGCTCCCCGCCCGCTGCTTTGCGGCAGCTACTTTTTGACGAAAGAGGATATTGTTCCTTGGAGCTATTCTAAATACACCCCTTCGTCTTATCAGGTAAAAAGCATAGTCAAGGTTGTGATCTCATGCTCGAAAACATAAAACAGACCATCACCGGATGGGACGAAAGAAACCCGTGGACAAATGTATACGGCCTCGCGCGAAGCATCATTGCGCTATCCAGCCTGCTGACGCTGCTCGTCAATCATCCGAGTCTCATCATGAAGCCAGCGAGCGGAATCAGCAGTTATCCTGCCTGTAAAATGAATCTCAGTCTCTTTTGCCTCGGCGAAAATAACTATATAATGTTAAATCTTCTCAGATGGGTCTGCATTGTCATTCTGGTGCTTGTCGTGATTGGCTGGCGCCCTAGAGTCACCGGGGTTCTCCATTGGTATGTGAGTTACAGCTTGCAGTCATCGTTAATCGTCATCGACGGAGGCGAGCAGGCAGCAGCTGTCATGACCTTTTTATTGCTCCCCATCACGCTGACCGATCCGAGAAAATGGCATTGGAGCACGAGTCCTCTAGAGGGCAAAAGAACACTTGGAAAAATTACAGCTTTTATTTCTTATTTTGTGATCAGAATCCAAGTGGCGGTGCTTTATTTTCACTCTACCGTCGCTAAGCTGTCTCAGCAGGAATGGGTGGACGGAACAGCCGTCTATTATTTCGCCCAGGAAAAAACCATCGGCTTTAACGGCTTTTTCCAGGCGTTAACGAAGCCGTTTGTGACAAGTCCATTCGTGGTGATTCCGACATGGGGGACGCTGTTGGTTCAGATTGTCATCTTTGCGGCGCTGTTCGCACCGAAGAAGCATTGGAGATTGATTTTGATCATCGCTGTTTTTATGCATGAGATTTTTGCAGTCATGCTGGGCCTCATCAGTTTCTCGCTTATCATGGCCGGCATTTTGATATTGTATCTCACTCCTATCGATTCCACGATTCAATTTACATATATTCGCAGACTGTTGTGGAATAAAAAACAAAAGAAGGGAGAGGTTTCAGTTTGAAGAAGGCGTTTTTAGTGCTTTTGTCGGTTGTATTGGTGACGACTGTGTTTTTGGTGAAGCAGCAAGAAAGTGTGGCACAGGCAAAGCAGCTCGAGTATTCAGGTGAGGAAATTTTTAAAGGCTTTGTATTTGCTCAGGGGGAAGTAGGCAAACAGCTTCCAGAGGTCTTCAATAAAGCCATGACTGACAAACTCAACACAAAAGAGGCAAAGGCATTTGCCAATCAGGTTGTTGCTGATATTAAAAAAGAGGATGCTGACTTCTTTGATAACCTGAAGAAAGCTGTTTACAGCAAAGATGCATTGAAAGTGGATGAACTGCTGAAAAAAGCGGGTCAAATCGTTGAAGAAAAAGTGGAAGCCGCAAAGGAAATCGCCGCTTCCAAGGATGATACGTCCAGAGTTCAGGCCGAGCTCGTCAACACGGTCGATACCGCTAACTATTTCTATTATGTTTCTTATGTTGCTGCAGCCGGTGCCCTGATCCTGATCATTCTTGCCATTGATATTACGCCGATTGCGATTTCAGACAATGTCGATCGCGAAATGGCAATCAGAACGTTGGTTGATGAATTAAACTAGAAATAAAAAAAGGCTCGCTCTGCACTCCTGCTGCAGGCGAGCCTTTTTCATGCTATTTTTTCTCGTATGTCCATCCGTCTTCCTGATACACTTTTCCACTTTTCATTAAATGGCCGAGCGCGCGTTTAAAGGCGGCCTTGCTCATGTTAAAACGTTCTCTGATATCGTCAGGCTGGCTTTTGTCGCCGTAAGGCATAGCGCCGTTTCTTGTTCTTATATACGTCAGAATATATTCGGCATCTACAGACAATGCATCCTGTTTTCTCGGAAGCAGCGACATATTGACTGAACCGTCTTCTTTTACTTGAATCACCCGTCCCGTGATTCTTGAACCGAGTCTTGGCTCCTCTTTTCTTTCTGACGGATGGATAAAACCGCGGATACCGTCGTCCGTGATAATGAATGAACCTGTTGCGATCAGTCTATACACCGTACCTGTCAGCTCTTTATTCATCAGATCCTCTGAGGCATCGGTAAACAGTTCGCTGATGATGTCTTCCGGCGCTGGTTTGGCAAACATGCGCCCCCGGTTCGTCACTTTCAGCATACAGTAGAGCTTGTCGCCTTTTTGCGGCCAGACATCTTCGTATGGCGGCAAATGCTCAGTTGCAACAAGCGCGTCCTTAGATAAACCGACATCAACGAATACTCCCATATCTTCCACTTTATCCACCACTTCGACCCAGCCGTACTCATCCGCGCTGATGACAGGTATTCTCATCGTGGCCGCAAGCCTTTCCTGCTGATCGACGTATATAAAAACCTCTACTTCGTCTCTGTCCTCGATATCCTCAGTTATTTCACTGTTATGTAAGAGAATCGTGTCTTCTCCGTCGGTTAAAAAGTAACCGAAGTCCGTTTGGTGATCTATACTCAAGGTTAATTGCTGCCCTGGTCTCATGCTATCGTCCTTCCTGTTCCGCTTATTTTTCTGCGGATGCTGTTAACATTTTTTCCAATCATCACAAATTGATTCTTTGTTCTGTTGGAAGTTTCTCTTTATTCTACTATAATCAACACATAAGTTAAATGTTATGGAGGTTTTCATATGGCAAAAGAAAGTTCATTTGATATAGTATCCAAGGTGGAATTGCCTGAGGTGCAAAACGCGATCCAAATCGCATTGAAGGAAATCAGCACACGCTATGACTTTAAAGGAAGCAAAAGCGACATTTCTTTAGATAAAGAGGAGCTTGTCCTCGTTTCCGATGACGAATTCAAATTAAGCCAGCTGAAAGATGTGCTGGTCAGTAAATTGATTAAACGAAACGTGCCGACAAAAAACATTGATTACGGCAAGGTTGAAAACGCGTCCGGCGGAACGGTGCGCCAGCGCGCAAAGCTTGTTCAAGGCATTGACAAAGATAATGCCAAAAAAGTCAATATGATCATCAAAAACTCCGGACTGAAAGTAAAGTCTCAAGTGCAGGATGATCAAGTGCGCGTCACCGGAAAAAACAAGGATGACCTGCAGCAGATTATCTCAGCTGTGCGGGATGCAGATCTGCCGATTGACGTTCAATTTATAAATTTCAGATAAATTTTCTGAATCCTATTGATTATTGTCTTTATTTTCGGTAAATTTGGAGAAAGGGAAAAAACCCGGAATCTTTTGGCATTTCCTGAACACGAAAACTTCATATCCGTTCTTATCAAGAGAAGCAGAGGGACTGGCCCGACGAAGCTTCAGCAACCGGTGTAATGGCGATCAGCCATGACCAAGGTGCTAAATCCAGCAAGCTCGAACAGCTTGGAAGATAAGAAGAGACAAAATCACTGACAAAGTCTTCTTCTTAAGAGGACTTTTTTTATTTCTCTTTTTTCCTTGCTGAATGTGAATAAAGGAGGCAGACAATGGGACTTTTAGAAGATTTGCAAAAACAGGTGTTAATCGGTGACGGCGCCATGGGGACGCTCCTCTACTCCTATGGCATTGACAGATGTTTCGAGGAGCTCAACATTTCGAAGCCGGAGGAAATTCAGCGCATACATAAAGCGTACGTTGAGGCGGGAGCCGACATCATTCAAACGAATACGTACGGGGCCAATTATATTAAATTATCGAGACACGGGCTTGAGGATGACATTAAAAAAATGAATCAAGAGGCAGTAAGAATCGCGCGGGCTTCAGCAGGCGATGCGTACGTCCTTGGGACGATGGGCGGCATCCGCACATTTAATAAAAACGCGTACAGCCTTGACGAAATCAAACGCAGTTTTCGCGAGCAGCTGTACCTGCTGCTGCATGAAGAGCCGGATGGCTTGCTGTTAGAAACATATTATGATTTGGAAGAAGCCCGTGAAGTGCTGAAAATCGCGCGCAAAGAGACTGGACTTCCAATTATGCTCAATGTCTCTATGCATGAGCAAGGCGTACTGCAGGACGGAACATCTCTTTCTGAAGCATTGCGATCGATTGCGGATCTCGGGGCTGATATCGTCGGCATTAACTGCCGGCTCGGCCCTTATCATATGATTGAAGCGCTCAGCGAAGTGCCGATTTTTGATGACGTGTTCTTATCAGTTTATCCGAACAGCAGTCTTCCTTCGCTTGAAGAGGGACGGCTCGTCTATGAAACTGACGACACGTATTTTCAAAACAGCGCGTCAGAATTCCGCAAGCAAGGCGCGCGGATTATCGGCGGCTGCTGCGGCACCACGCCGAATCATATCCGCGCGATGGCGGAAGCGGTTGGCGGGCTTGCTCCGATTACGGAAAAAGAAGTCAAAACCCGGGCGAAAGAATTTATCTCTGTTCATCATGAGCGGACAGAGCCCGGCCTGAATGAGATCGCGGCGGAAAAACGCTCCATCATCGTAGAGCTGGATCCGCCGAAAAAATTGAGTTTTGACAAGTTTTTGTCCGCCGCTGCTGAATTAAAAGAAGCGGGAATCGACGCCCTGACGCTCGCTGATAATTCCTTGGCGACCCCGCGGATCAGCAATGTTGCCTGCGGCGCCCTTGTGAAGCAGCAGCTCGATATGCGCTCCCTTGTCCACATTACGTGCCGTGACCGAAACATTATTGGCTTGCAGTCACATTTAATGGGCCTTGATACATTAGGGCTGAATGACGTGCTGGCTATCACAGGCGACCCTTCTAAAATCGGGGACTTCCCGGGGGCGACGTCTGTTTATGATTTAACATCCTTTGATTTAATCAGACTGATCAAACAGTTCAATGAAGGGCTGTCCCTGTCCGGAAAACCCCTTGGCAAGAAAACGAATTTCTCAGTCGCCGCCGCATTTAATCCTAACGTCCGCCATCTGGATAAAGCGGTAAAACGGCTGGAGAAAAAAATAGATTGCGGCGCCGATTATTTTGTTTCACAGCCTGTCTATTCCGAGCAGCAGCTTGTCGATATCCATAACGAAACAAAGCATCTGAAGACGCCGATCTATATCGGCATTATGCCGCTCACAAGCAGCCGGAATGCTGAATTCATCCACAATGAAATTCCCGGGATTAAGCTGTCAGACTCTATTCGCGAAAAAATGGCTCTTGCAGGTGAGGATAAAGAGAAGCAAAAAGCGGAAGGCCTTGCAATTGCACATTCCCTTCTGGATGCGGCATGCGAGCTGTTTAACGGCATCTACTTGATTACGCCTTTTCTCAGATCTGACTTAACCGCTGAGCTCACCACGTATATTCAGCAAAAAGACGAACAACGCCAAAATATTTATTTGCGTTAAATATGGCTGCCTGAGTCAATCAGGCAGTCTTTTCTAATCGGATTCATGTTACGATATAGAAAACTTTTTAAGAGGAGGAACATCATGCTTGAAGTTAAAACCATTTCCGCAGAAGATACATACGACATCCGGCAGCGCATCCTGCGTCCCCATCAATCCATCGAACAATGCAAATATGAACAGGACCATGCGGAAGGCGCTTTTCATCTCGGTGTATTTTTTGAAGGAACGCTCATCAGCATCGCTTCTTTTTCCCCTCAACATCAGCCATTATTAACAGCCTCAGCCGCATATCAGCTGAGGGGCATGGCGACGCTTGAAGGATATCGCGAACAAAAAGCCGGCAGCGCGCTGATCAAACACGCGGAGGAGAAGCTGGACGAGAGAGGCGTGCAGGCGGTCTGGTGCAATGCAAGATACCATGTCAAAGGCTACTACGCAAAGCTTGAATGGAAGGAACTTGGCGAACCATTTGAAGTTCCCGGCATTGGCAAACATATCGTCATGTACAAAAAACTCGGAACAAGCAGGTGAACTGTGTGAAGGTAATGGATGAGCTGATTGAGCTTCATGAAGAACATATTCCCGGCCTATTGCGGCTTTGCAGGCAAGCCGGGTGGCCGGATTATGGCGAACAAGAGCTGAAGATGCTTGTCCAACAAGGACGCTTTTTCGGTTATCAAAATGTCCGCGGAGACATCATCTCCTGTATCGGCTTGTTTTTGTTTGGCCGTCTTGCTTCTATCGGACTCGTCATCGTGGATAAGGAATACAAACGGCTCGGTCTCGGGCGCCGGATGGTAAACGCGTGTATCAGCCAAACGGATGAAAGCACCACCATCAGGCTTTGCGCCACAAAAGAAGGTTTGCCGCTTTATGAAAAGACAGGTTTTCATACGGCGGGTTCAGTCCGAAAGTACAGCTGTCACAGTTTTCAACCGATTGAAAAGCAAGATCACCTTGATGCTGAACTGGCACCCTTTAGAGAACAAGATTTTCAAGAATTAGCCGCTGCCGACCTGGCAGCCTTTGGCGGAGATCGATCAAACCTTATGCAGCAGCTTATTTCCACTTCAAAGGAATGTATTATCGCCAGAAACAACAAGGGTCAGCTGATTGGCTACGGCCTTTCTGTACAGACACCTGCCAATCTGAAATTCGGCCCCCTCATCGCCCCATCATCAGACGTTGCTGCAAGATTAATCAACAGGCTGGCCGTCGGCAAACAAGGCCCGATGCGCATCGATATACCGGCTGAACACACGACTCTGCATGACAGGCTGATAGAAATGGGATTTCAAGCAGACGCAGAGCCACCCCTTATGCTTTACCAGAAAAAGATGCTGCCTGACCAAAATGGACACTTATATGTATTGATTTCGCAGGCGCTCGGCTAACCATTTTTTCCCGAACAGGTATTTTCTGTTCGGTTTTTTGCTGTCTGAACGTTGAATAAATGAAGCTATCAGGGACATTCTAAGCAGAAGAAAAGGAGTGTGCTCTGAGATGGAATCATCAAAACAAAATAACGGAATGACGATTGTTGCAATCGGTTCAATCCCTTTAATATTAACACTTGGAAACTCAATGCTTATTCCGATTTTGCCAAAAATGCAATCTGAACTTCATTTATCTCAATTTCAGGTCAGTCTCGTCATCACAGTATTTTCCTTGATTGCGGCGTTTGCCATTCCGATTGTCGGTTATCTCGCCGACCGATTCTCAAGGAAAATCATTATTATCCCCTGCTTATTTCTGTATGGTGCCGGCGGCCTGTTAGCCGGTTTTGCCGCAGGTTTTTTTGACAATGCATACCCTTGGGTCATGGCAGGACGGGCGCTACAGGGAATCGGAGCAGCCGGAACCGGCCCGATTGCCATGGCGCTGACGGGTGATCTGTTTAAAGGCGCCCAAGAAAGCAAGGTGCTCGGCCTCGTTGAAGCCTCAAACGGCATGGGGAAAGTGCTTTCGCCAATCATCGGATCGCTTATCGCTTTGCTTGTTTGGTATGGCGCGTTTTTTGCCTTCCCGGTGTTTTGTATCATTTCGATCGTGCTGACTTGGATTTTTATTAAAGAAAAGAAAAAGGAAAAAGAACCGCCCCCGATCGGAAAATATGCGAAAGGCCTGTTAAGTGTTTTTAAACATGAAGGCAGATGGCTGTTTACCGCTTATTTAGCGGGTGCGACTTGTTTGTTTACCTTATTCGGGATTCTCTTTTACCTATCTGATGTCCTCGAAAAAACATACGATACCGATGGCGTCAAAAAAGGCTTGATTTTGGCGATTCCGCTTTTGGTCATGTGTGTGACGTCCTATACAACCGGAAGCAAGATCGGGAAAAAGCAATCGTTAATGAAAAAGCTGATCGTTCTCGGATTGGCCTTTATGACTGTTTCTTATGCGGCATTGTCTTTCATTGAAAATCTCGTGTTCTTTATCAGCGTTCTCGTATTGAGCAGTATAGGCTCCGGCCTTGTTCTTCCTTGTGTGAACAGCTTTATTACCGGGGCTGTCGGTAAAGAAAGACGGGGATTTGTGACCTCGCTGTACGGATCGGTTCGTTTCTTAGGGGTTGCCATCGGGCCTCCGATTTTCGGCCGCCTCATGCAATGGTCCAGACCCGGCATGTTTTTAAGCATTGCGGGATTGACGCTTGTTGTCGGCATTCTCGTGATGTTGCTCATCCATGTGAACCAAAACAAAGAAGACCAAGAAGACACAAAAGAAAAAGAAGACTCTAAAATGGCTGGCAATCGGCTTCAGCCAGCTGAGGAAAGGTAGTATCAGTTTGAAAATCGAACGGGTTGAGACCTTTCCGCTTTTGCATCGATTAGAAGAGCCGTACGGAGACGCAAACGGATTCAAACAATATCGAACTTGCTATCTCATCAGAATTATCACCGAAAGCGGGATTGACGGCTGGGGAGAATGCGTTGATTGGCTCCCGGCTCTCCATATCGGTTTTACCAAACGGATCATTCCCTATCTTTTAGGAAAACAAGCCGGCAGCCGCCTGCCATTAGTGCGCACGATTCAAAAATGGCATCAGCGGGCGGCCTCCGCTGTAAGCATGGCGCTAACAGAGATTGCGGCCAAAGCTGCGAATTGTTCAGTTTGCGAACTATGGGGCGGGCGGTACAGAGAAGAGATCCCTGTATACGCCTCATTCCAATCATATTCTGACCATCCGCAATGGATCAGCCGGTCGGTTTCCAGCGTTGAATCCCAGTTAAAAAAAGGCTTTAAGCAAATCAAAGTCAAAATCGGCGGGACTGCGTTCGAGGAAGATGTACGGCACATTAACGCACTGCAGCATACGGCCGGCAGCTCCATTACGATGATTCTGGACGCAAACCAAAGCTACGATGCCGCGACCGCTTTCAAATGGGAACGCTATTTTTATGAGTGGATGAACATCGGCTGGTTCGAGGAGCCTTTGCCCTTTGATCACTCGCAGGATTACGCGTTGCTGCGCAGCCGTTTATCTGTTCCTGTTGCCGGAGGAGAAAATATGAAAGGCGCGGCCCAATTTGCGCCCCTTCTTTCCCAGCGGTGCTTGGATATCATTCAGCCCGATGTCATGCATGTTAACGGAATCGATGAATTCCGGGACTGCCTCCAGCTCGCGCGTTATTTCGGCGTCAGAGCGTCCGCCCATGCATATGACGGATCGCTCTCACGCCTATATGCTTTATTTGCACAAGCCTGTCTGCCTCCATGGTCTAAAATGGAAAACGATCAAATTGAACCGATTGAGTGGGACGTCATGGAGAATCCTTTTACAGATCTCATCGGCCTTCAGCCTTCAAAAGGACTGGTCCACATCCCGAAAGGCAAAGGCATTGGCTCAGAAATCAATATGGACATCGTCAATCGCTACAAGTGGGATGGCTCAGTCTATTAAGCTGGGCCATTTCTTTATTTGCAGACATAAATCATGGACAGCCTCATAAAATGGAAACAGCGGACAAGTCTTTTCATAAAGGAGCAAACGACTTAATGGCTGAACTGCTGATGAAAGCAAAACTCACGTTTATGATTGTCGCAGGTGGCGTACTACAGGGACTCGGCATGTCCTTGTTTTTATTTCCGCATGATATTCCGACAGGCGGGGCAGCAGGTATCGCGGTGCTATTGCATTATCTGTTTCAAATTCCGCATGGCTTTTCAGTATGGGCCGTGAATGTGTCGATGCTTTTTACCGCTTTAAAATGGCTGGAGATGAGAACATTCACCGGCACCCTCGCCTCAATTACCGTCACCTCTGTCTCAGTATTGATCTTTGATGCGATTGTTCCAGATATCACATCAAACCTGTGGCTTGATCTGGCAAGCGGCGCTGTGTTATTGGGACTCGGCATCGGACTTTTATACAAATATAAAATTTCAAACGGAGGATTCGGAGCCCTTGCCCTGATGATTTCCATCTACCGCGGCGGGAATCCCGGAACGATCCTGCTCTTCATGAATTGCATCATTTTTATGGTTACTGCGTCTATTATTGACTGGGGCATCGTCGTTCAAGCTTTGATATGCCAAGTCATATCGACAAGAGTCATCGACTTCATCTATAACATCCGTCTGACTTCACTCCCCTATCTCACGCCTATGTACCGCCATAAAAAATAATAGGCAGAGGCTCTCTCACGACGAGAGCCCCGCAGCCGCCGGTTTACAAATAAAAGGTATCGGATCTTAACCCTAAACGCAGCGTCTCCAACGCGATTGCATCTTGAAATGGGATATTGGCCAGATTCACATTCGACCCGATCCTATGGATAAACCCATGCTGGAGCGTTTTGTTCGGCGCTTCAAAAATCAGCCGGGTCATATCAATATCTGAGGAAATGATGTCATCGACAATTTGAAACCTAACATCGCCGTTGCTCGAGCAGATTCCTCCTGTCCCGCTTTCCCTGGCCTCCGTCATCACTTTTTCCGCGCCCGCTTCCATATCCTCAACGATATACTCAAGCCATTCCTCAGAGCTTTGCCGGCTTGATAATTCCGCATCCTTACTGCCCACTTCGCTGAACACATGAAATTCATCGGAAAAATCGGCAATGTAAGCCGCTTTCTCTTTATTTGTCATGGGGAGCGTACCGTTTGAAATCTCAATATATTCACAGCCGAAATAGGTACAGTACCGATGAAATTCATTCACTTTTTTCTGGCTTACATACTTCTCAAACAGTGTGCCGCCAAAGAAAAATTTAATGTCATGCTCTTTCAGCGTGCTGATTTTTCCTTCAAGATCTTTCGTAAGTAATGATGTGCCCCAGCCGAATTTCACAAAATCAATATAGTCGGACGCCGCGGCTATTACATCTTTGAAAAAATGCAAAGGATAGCCGTTATCGATTAAAATGGTCTGCCCGGTTTCTCTCGGCTTGCTTGTTCTCACTGGCAATTCTAGTGAAAAATCATTCATATTATGACCCTCTCTATCGTTGGAACTTCGCTTTCTTGTTTCACTTTCATGACGAAATCTCCTGTCAATTCTTTTGTACAATATGCGATGTCTTCCGAATCAAACAATGGCTGGCGGCAGTCAAAAAATTTCTCCGCAACAGATGAGCGTTTTATTCTTTCAATCGCCTCCGCAGCCGTTGCCTCATTTGTCTCTTCAATGATGCCCTTTATATACTGCGCACACGCCATGTCGTCATCACCTGACGGATGGGAAGCGACAATGTTCATGACACAATCCTTTGCCGCGAGCGTTTTCACATGCTCTGCTGTTGTTCTGGCGTTGGAAAATCCGGTCACGAACAGATGCTTGGCGTTCAGCGCCCCTAACGCCGCTGTGACGCCGTTTGTTGTTTTCTGGATCAGGCGCTTATCCGCCATATCCTGCTCCGCCATGCGTTTTGGTGAATTATCCAAATCAAACCCGCTGATACCGACCCCCTTTTCTTCTCCCGTCAATACGTAATCCGGATAGGTGTCTTTCAGCGCAAAGGCTTCGTCAGCTGTCCGGACCAATAAAATTTCTTTCGCCCCGCCGATAAACGCATAATGGGCGACTGTAAAGGCTCTGATGACATCAATGACGATATTAATATCCGCCGGAGCAAGCAAATGATGATGCCCCTGATAAATGGTAATCGGCATAACACCTCTCCTTGGGCATAAAACCATTTTGCTTAAAAGCATATTCAGCCGGTCTCTTAATGGTTCCGCCCCTCATTTTAGGCGGGAGCCGCACCTAAAAACCTGAACCTTTATGCAAAAAATGAATAGTCTGCCTATAACTCGATCAATAGATTAAAAACAGACAGATGCAAACGGGGGGAAAACGTTGAACGAACAAATCATCACATATGATACATGGAACGACACGCAGGCCAAACAGATAACGGGTCAATTGATCGATGAGCTCGATGTGCTGAAATGGGCTTACCGAACATACGGGGATAAGATTGTGTACGCGTGCAGCTTTGGCGCAGAAGGGATGGTGCTTCTCGATTTATTATCAAAAATCAACAAAAACGCGCACATCATCTTTTTGGATACAGGGCTGCATTTTCAGGAAACATATGAGCTGATCGAGACCGTCAAAGAGCGATATCCGAGCTTGAGAATCCAACTACTCCAACCCGAGCTGAGCTTAAAAGAACAGGAGTCCCAATACGGCGAAGAACTGTGGAAGCATAACCCTAACCTATGCTGCCAATTGAGAAAAATCGAGCCGCTGAAAAAGCACCTTTCCGGCATGACAGCTTGGATTTCAGGGCTGCGCCGGGAGCAGTCGCCTTCGAGAAAGCATATTCAATACGTGAATCTGGATCAGAAATTTGAGCTCATTAAAATTTGCCCGCTCATCCACTGGACATGGGATGACGTTTGGACGTACATCCGCCTGCACAATTTGCCTTATAACAAACTGCACGATCAACATTACCCGAGCATAGGCTGTGAAATGTGTACATTGCCTTCCTCGGACCCGAACGATGAGAGGGCCGGAAGATGGGCCGGACGGGAAAAAACAGAATGCGGCCTGCATCAAGAATAATGGCCGGCATGTCCTTGTTATGGGTTGAAAAGATATTAAGTGCTGCTTTAAAGCTTTCAGCAAGCGCAGAAAAGAAAACAAAGGAAACGTAAAAATGGAGGTTGAACACGTTGAATGGAAACGAGCCCCATGGAGGGGTGTTAATCAACCGCTGCGATCCCGCATGCCATTTTGAAGGGTGCACGTGCGAAGCGGAGCTGGATCAGCTTGCACTGAGCGACCTGGAGCTTATCGCGATCGGCGGCTACAGCCCGTTAACTGGTTTTTTGGGAGAAAAAGATTATCATTCTGTTGTGAAAGAGATGAGGCTGGCAAACGGCTTACCGTGGAGCCTGCCGATTACGCTGCCTGTCGGAGAAGAAACAGCAAAACAGTTGTCTGCCGGAGATCGCGTCAAGCTTGTGAAAGACGGCGTTGCGTACGGCATGATCACAGTCATTGATATATACCAGCCTGATAAAACACAAGAAGCACTGTCTGTTTTTAAAACAAACGATCCTGCCCACCCAGGCGTAAAAAAACTGCTGGAGCGTCCGGATTACTATATCGGAGGGCCTATCACGGTGAGCCGCCTACCCGACAAAACCTTCGAACAGTTTTACGCAGCGCCTGCAGAAACAAGAGCGGCCTTTAAAAAACTCGGCTGGCACACAATAGTCGGTTTTCAAACCAGAAATCCTGTTCACAGAGCGCATGAATACATTCAAAAAACAGCGTTAGAAACGGTCGACGGTCTGCTGCTTCATCCGCTCGTCGGAGAAACGAAGTCAGACGATATCCCAAGCGATATCAGAATGGAAAGTTATCAGGTTTTGCTTGATCACTATTATCCAAAGGATCGCGTCATGTTATCGGTCTTCCCTGCCGCCATGCGGTATGCAGGTCCGCGGGAAGCAATTTTCCACGCGCTCGTCCGCAAAAATTACGGCTGCACCCATTTTATTGTAGGCCGTGATCACGCGGGTGTCGGCAGCTATTATGGAACGTACGACGCACAAACTATTTTTCAATCATTCACAGAGGAGGAACTGGGCATCAAGCCGCTGTTTTTCGAGCACAGTTTTTACTGCCGGAAATGCGGAAACATGGCCACCTCGAAAACATGTCCGCATAGCCAAAGAGACCACATCCACTTATCAGGCACAAAAGTAAGAGAGCTTCTCCGCCAAGGGAAAAAACCGCCTAAAGAATTCAGCCGGCCTGAGGTCGCAAACGTGCTGATCAAGGGTCTACATCAACAGCCCGTTGCCATCCAGCAAAACAGCGGGGGATTGCAATGACGCATAATCCGAACATCATTTGGCACCCCGCTGCAATCTCAAAGTTTGACAGACAGTCCTTAAACGGACACAAAAGCTGCGCCCTCTGGTTTACCGGGCTGTCCGGCTCAGGAAAATCAGTGCTGGCCAATGCCGTTGATGAAAAACTGTACCGCATGGGCATTCAGAGCTATGTGCTTGACGGCGATAATATCCGCCACGGCTTAAACAAAGATCTTGGTTTTCAGACTGAGGACAGGATTGAAAACATCCGCCGGATCGGAGAAGTGGCGAAGCTGTTTGTCGACAGCGGGCAAATGATTTTAACGGCTTTTATTTCTCCATTCAGAGAGGACCGGGACATGGTCAGAGCACTATTCCCTGAAGGAGAGTTCTTCGAAATTTATGTGAAGTGCCCGCTGCATGTATGTGAACAGCGCGATCCGAAGGGACTTTATCAAAAAGCGCGAAACGGAGAGATCAAACATTTTACCGGAATCGATTCTCCGTATGAAGAGCCGCTTTCACCGGATTTCATCATTGAGTCAGACCAGACATCTATTTCCGATGGAGCTGATCTGATCATTACAGAACTGCAAAATAAAGGCATCATATGAAAAACCCGATCAATATCGGGTTTTTTCTCATGATTTGGCAAACTGCGCAATCAAACTGTTGATCTTCTCTTTTTCCTCATAAAAAGCTCCGTGCCCGCTTTTTGCAAATGGAACCCATTCAGACTGCTTGATGCCGCGCTTCAATTCTTTCGCAAAATCAAACGGCGCAATTTGATCCTTTCTCCCGTGCAGGATCAGCGCAGGCACCTTGATTGACGCAAGATCCTTTCTGAGATCCTCGTCTCTTAATGCAATGCCTGAGTGGATCGTCCCATAGGAGGAAGCCTCCAGCATCAAATTGAGAAACCACTGCCTGAGCTCTGGAGACACTTTTTTCTCAAAAAACTGTGTCCCTAAATCAGCAAGTGTTTTGGGCCGATCCATTTTGAATTGTTCGATCATATCGTCAATATCCTGCTTCCTCATTCCGTACGGATAACCCGGGCGTTTTGTAAATGCGGGGGCCGCTGCCGACAATAAAATCAGCTTATCAATATCGGCTCCGTCATGCCTTGCCATATAACGGATTGCAATTGCGCCGCCCATCGAAAAACCGGCAAGAATCGCGTTCTCAAGCTGCAGTGTATAAATGACTGCCTTGACATCATCGGCCATCGTGTCATAATCGTAGCCTTCCCATGGGCGGTCAGATTGCCCATATCCCCGTAAATCAATGCCGATAAAACGGAATCCTCTTTTCGGAAGCTCATTCATTTGATATTCAAACATCTTATGATTCAATGGCCACCCGTGCAAAAAGATGATCGGCCTTCCATGCCCGATATCCTCTACAAACAGTGTCACATGCTCCTCGGTTTTGATGTACTGCCCCATTCCGCACTCCTCCTGTTCCCTTTTCTTTCCCGGCCTGTAAACGCCTTGACGTACAGGAAGCTTTCCATTTATGCTTACAAAACAAGCGGGCTGCCATACCAAGAAAAGGCTCTTCATGATTCACTATATGTAGCAATTCCCGTAACGATCTATTAAATTGATCCCGGAGGCTTCTGGTTTTCGGGCAGCAAAGGATGTCATCGCATGAATAAAATAGTGATTCAAAAACCTCACATACCGGAAAACCTGCAAACCGCAGATTTCCATAAAACCGCGGTGCAGGATGATGTAATCAGCATGCGCTTGTTTGAAGATTGTACAATCTGCGGCGAAGATATTGAAAAACTTTGTGTGGAAAAAACGGTATTCAGAAATGTCGTATTTATTGATGTGTCTTTCCGGCAGATTGAACTGACCGATGTGATCTTTGAAAAATGTGATTTGTCAAACACCGATTTCAGCGGGGCTGTCATTCACAGAACTTCTATTAAGCTATCAAAAATGGTTGGAATGAATGTGGCGGACTCAACGCTGCGGAATGTTTCATTCGAGGAATGCCACGGACATTTCAGTTCATTTTCGTACTCAAATATGAGACAAGTTCGATTTGATCGCTGTGCCCTTATGCAAAGTGAGTGCGGCAATATGACGCTCCAGCAGACACACTTTGACGGGTGCGAACTGGAAGGCGCCAGCTTTACCGGCACGTCCCTTCAGAACATGGACATCAGCACGTGCCGTTTTGAACAGCTTCATGTCTCCCTCGACAAATTGAAAGGCTGCAAAATCGCGCCGGAGCACGCGATGGCTTTCGCCAGAGCGCTGGGAGCTGTCATTGTATAACAAATGTTAGATCATCAGGCGGCGGGCTGTATCGGCTGCCGCTTTAATGCCTGTTTCCAAATCCGCAAGAGATGCATAGGAATATGACAGCCTGATGCTGTTGCGGTCTTCGCCGTTATAAATAGAACCGGGATTCACCAGCACCTGCTGTTTCAGCAGTTCATGAAAGAAACGGCTGACAGGCAAGGGTTTGTGAAATGTCACCCACATATAAAAGCCGCCGGCGGGAATCCGCCACGTCGCGATGTCCCCGGCATACCGCTCGAGAAACTGAACTGCCGCATCTCTCCTTTGTTTTAAAACCGCGCGTATCCATGTCAGATGCTCTTCATAATATCCCTGTGACAGCCATTCGGCTGCCGCCCACTGGGACAGGCCGCTCGATCCGTAGTCTGTCTGCATTTTAATGTCCGCCAGCCGTTCAATGACCGTCTCTGGTCCGGCCAGCCAGCCGATTCGCAGGCCGGGGCTCACTGTTTTTGAAAACGTGCCCACATATAAAATATTGCCTTCATGATCCATTGCTTTTAACGGCTGCGGCGGTTTTTCTTCAAACCATAAATCACCGTACGCATCATCCTCAATGATCGGCAGCTGCTCATTTTTTGACAGGCTGATGATCTCTTTCCTTCGTTGTTCTGACATGACAATGCCCGTCGGATTATGAAACGACGGAATGGTGTAAAGCAGCTGTCCTCCGTACTGTTTTCGATAAGAAGAAATAAGCCCCGCCTTGATTCCCGCTTCATCCATCGGCAAGCCGAGAAGCCGCATCCCCGCTGATTGAAACACATGCAAAGATTGAAGGTAGGACGGCTTTTCCGTCAAAATGACTGAATCTCGTTTTAAAAGCCCGATCGAGATAAGCTGAAGCGCCTGAAGTGCGCCGGACACAATTAAAATCGCTGACGGTGATACATGGATCTGCTTGCCTTTTAAATGGTCCGCCACCGCCTCTCGCAACTTACGGTTTCCTTTCGGCTGCTCGTATCCTAAAGAAAGAGCATGAGGATTGATCTGCTGAAACATCCGGCGCATTGTGTCAACAGGCAGCATGTCCGGTGAAAGCTCCCCTGTGCCTAATCTGATGATATCCGCTCTTGGTTCGTTTTGATTAATCTCCTGAATGATGGAAGAATTAGGGTGATGAATACCTGAACGGACGTAATTGCTCCAATCGAGCGGAGGCTCAGCCGTCAGCACGCTCCACGTACTGTTTACAACCTTCGTGCCGCCACCTCTTCTCCCCTCTAACAGGCCTTGAGACGTGAGTTCATCAATGGCTGCTGTCACTGTGCTGCGGTTCACTTGAAACATGTCGGCCAGCGTTCTCTGTGAAGGGATTTTCGTCCCTACAGCCCACTCTCCGTGAAGTATTTTGTCTTTCATGTACTGTTCGATCTGCCGATGCAGCGGAACATCCGAATATCGGCTTGGCCGCCATTGTGACAAGTTCATCCCCCCTCTTTTCTTCACATTATACATTTGGCTGGTCTTAAACCCAACCAAATGGCCGGAGACTTAGGAAAAAATCTCCCTTATGATTGAAAAAACAGATGTGAAGGGAGTTTTTTCAGTATGAATGCAATCATTCACGGAGTTGTGCTTGCCTTTGGCTTAATTTTGCCGCTGGGAGCGCAGAATGTATTTATTTTTCAGCAAGGGGCATGGCAAAGGCATATTTGGCGGGCACTTCCCGCCGTCATCAGCGCGGCTGTCTGCGATACCCTATTAATCGTATTAGCCGTTGCGGGTGTATCTGTCATTGTTCAGCAGCTGCCTGTGTTTGAAACAGTGATGATGGCCGGGGGATTTTTGTTTCTCCTCTATATGGGCTGGGTGACTTGGAACAGCCATCCGAAAGCAAACCAAAATGAGAAAAATACGTTCACAGCTAAAAAACAAGTTGCGTTTGCGGCCGCCGTTTCTCTTTTAAATCCGCACGCCATTCTGGACACGATCGGCGTCATTGGCACAAGCTCGCTCCAATACTCGGGGCTTGAGAAATGGCTCTTTATGGCCGCCTGCATCGCTGTGTCTTGGTTTTGGTTTATCAGTCTTGCGATAGCGGGCCGGCTGTTTCAGACAATGGATACGAGCGGCAGGCTTATGCTGATCGTAAACAAATGCTCGGCAGTGGTGATGTGGGCAGCAGCAGGGTATTTCGGATTATCACTATTAAGAAATTGAAGGGAAAACAAAAGAGACAGCGAATTTCATAGAAAAGGAGGCAATGCTGATGACTGATGCTAAACAGTTTTATGACTACCATTCCTGGGCGAACAAGCGAATCTTGAATCATATCGAAAGCCTGCCGGAGGAAACAGCTTATCAAGAAGTACAGAGCGTATTCCCTTCTGTCAGCGACGTGCTGCTTCATATGTGCAGGGCTGACTACATTTGGCTGAAAACTCTTTCAGGAGCAACCTACCAAGAGGTGATAGACAGCGTCGGAAAATTTGAGGCCGCGCATCGTGATATGGCAGTGATTAATGGGCATTTTTCTGAACTGGAGGCACAGTATCACGATTTCTTCAGCCGCCAGACGGACTTTGAACAGCAGGTCTTATTTCAGCATCCGACACACGGGACACTCGTAACAACTTATACAGGCGTCATCCTGCATGTCGTCAATCACGGCACGTATCACAGAGGGAACGTGACCGCCATGCTGAGGCAGCTTGGCCATCCAGGCGTACCTACTGATTATGTGTACTATTTATATGAGAAGAAAGAAAGCAAGGGCTAAACTGTCCTTGCTTTTTTGATAGGAAAGATATGCGGGAGTGCCGACGCCTATAAACGAATATGAGCACTTTTCACATCCAGCTGTACAGGCCTGCCGCTTCGATACGATTGGGTCGCGGCAATGCCGACTTCTAAATTGATCGTTGCATCGATATCTGTCACAATCGGTGTTTTTCCATCCCGGACACACTCGGCAAAATGCTGAAGCTCTAAGCAGTAGGCCTCATGAAAACGAGTTTGAAAGTCTGGGATAATATCATAGCTGCTCCCTTTCGCCGACAGGATGGTCACATGTTGATTTCTCAATGTCCCTATGAAAATACTGCCCTCTGTCCCGATAACTTCCGCCCGGATGTCATGTCCGTATGGAGAAGTTCTGCTTGCCTCGACGTCCCCCGCTGCGCCGGAGTCAAATTCTATATATGTCAATGCCTGATCCACATCGCCGTACTGCTCCATAAACGGGTTGTTCAGGATCCTGCCGTGTCCCGAAACAGAAGTGATCTCTGCTCCGAGCAAATAACGGGCGATATCATAGTCATGGATGGAGCAGTCTATAAAGATCCCGCCGCTGTGTTTGATAAACGCTGCGGGAGGCGTTCCTTTATCGCGCGTAAAGCCTTTATAATAGATGGGTTTGCCGATTTCTCCAGCGTCGATCCGCCGTTTGGCGTCTGCGTATGCGGGATCGAATCGTCTCATAAAGCCGACTTGGCAAATGACACCTGTCTCTTTCACTTTTTCAGAAACTGCTTTTGATTCCTCAAGGCTTAATGTCAGCGGTTTTTCAACGAAGATCTGCTTGCCGTTCTCCGCTGCTTTGATGATCATATCGCTATGTGTGCTTGTCGGCGTTACGATAATGACAGCATCAATGCCGGGATCTTGCAATATCTCATACGGGTCCTCTGACCATTTTTCAATACCGAATTCTTTGGCAACTTGCTCCGCTCTCCCTTTCAACGGATCACCGACACTGACCAGCTTTGCACCCGGAACACTTGTGACGAGATTTTTCGCATGGTTATAACCGAGCCTTCCTAACCCTAATACCGCGCATCTTACTTGATATTCCACGTCCCATCCTCTCCTTTATCGCATTTTGGAATCGCCTTAAGAAAGCGCTTTCTCTCGACAGCTAAAAAAACAGTCCTCCAATCCGCTTTAACACGTTGCGCAAGCGCTTTCTCAAAAGATGGTTTCATTTTACAATGTCTTTTGCCTGCACGCAATATGTTTTTTGGCTTCAACAGTCAACATGAAAAAACCCGCTCATTAGCGGGCTCAAGTTTTGAGCGGTGATGTGGAATGCCTGACCACAAGCTCAGGCGGCAGCACGATTTTTTGTTTCGTCTTTCGTTTTCCTTCGATGGCTTCGGCCAGCAGTTCGATGATGCTCCGCCCCATATCTTTAATCGGCTGGGCCACAGTCGTCAGGGGCGGGGCCGCCATTTCTGCAAGAATCGTGTTATCAAAACCGATAATCGAAAGGTCATCCGGCACTTTTAGTCCTCTTATCCTTGCAGCTTGTATGGCAGCGCAGGCCAATACGTCGTTGAAGGCAAAAATAGCTGTTGGGGCGTTCTTGTCCAGCAATTTCCCCGCTTCTTCCTTGCCGCTTTCCAAAGAAAATCGCGTCGGGACGATAAGAGATTCATCTACAGGCGCGTTCGCCTCCTCCATCGCCTGACGAAAGCCTTTGATTCTGTTTTTTTCACCCGTCGTTGACCCGTCTCCAACAATGCAGGCGATGTTCGTATGGCCGAGTGACAGTAGATGTTTGGCGGCCTCGTACCCGCCGCGAATGTCATCCACCACGACAATATCCATCGGGAGCAGCGGCTTATCCTGAGAAATCATGGCAAGCGGGATTTGTTCGCTGGCGATTTCCTCCAAAGCAGACATGCTGTCATGATTCTCAATCCCTGTCGCAAAAATAATGCCGTCCACCTTTTTCTGCTTCAGGACAGAAAAATATTTTGTTTCTTTTTTCGAATCGTAATCGGTGCTGCAAATCATCATTTGAAAACCGAGTTCACCCGCCCTTTCCTCAATGCTTTTGGCAAGTTCGCCGTAAAAAGGATTTGAAATATCAGGCGTTACAAGAGCGATCATATTCGTTCGTTTTCCCGTTAACGCCGAGGCGTGGACATTGGGCGTGTACGCCATTTCTTTCATGACAGTTATCACCTTCTGCCGCGTTTTATCACTGATTCTGCCGGTATTGTTAATCACACGCGACACAGTTGTGATCGAGACACCCGCCGCCCTTGCCACATCGTAGATTGTTGTTTTCATATTCATCCCTCGTCTGGTTATTGAACTTTCCTGCTGACAATTTTCCGGTATTCAATTGGTGAAATGCCTTCTATCTGCTTAAAGAGTTTTGAAAAGTATGTCGGGTCTTCCATTCCGATCGTTTCCGCAATAACGCCCATTTTATCGTTTGTAGAGGATAAAAGTCGCTTCGCTTCCGTCATTCTCACCCGGTTCGTGTATTGTGCAGGCGTAACGCCAAGCACCTGCTGCATGCAGCGGCTCACATAATCCTGATGATAGTGAAGGGCGAGCGATAGATCCTTGATTGTTGTCTTTTCCTTATAATGCTCCTGTAAGTACCGGGCCGCCTCCCAGGCAACCCGCTCTTTCGCAGACGGAATTTGAAACGCCTCTTTTTGAAGATGCAGCATCAGCTCTTCAAATAAGATTTGTTTTCTAAGCGGCAAATCGGAGTTTTCCGCGGAGTAATCGATCAGCCTTTCAAACTGCTGCGCCATAAACTGCGGGCGCTGCACCTTGCCTTTTCTCGGCAAAGCCAGTCCGTAGCGGGCCGGCTCCTCGAAGCTCCCTTTTTCCTGCTGAAGCTCAGACCAATTGCTGCCTCCCTTTGCCGTAAATTTATACCGATGTTCATCAAAGTGAAGCCAATAATAGGAGGTTGCTTCATCACTGCCCTTCGTCCCATAGTGTTCAAGACCGGGAGAAAGCAAGATGTACTCGCCCCCTTCAACTGAGAACGATTTTTCATTTTCTGTAATATATAACGTTCCCTGCTTGACGTATATCAGGTCAAACACAGAGAATACGCGTTTCACATGGGTTTCTCCCTTTTTAAAAACCCCTTCTCCGGCTGCGATAAATACCGGAAATGGCGGGACTGTAAACTGGATGCGGGGCATTTTGATCATCCTCCTTTTTAAGTCGGATTTTTGCAAGAAGTATCGTTTCTCTCCCTTTTTATTATAGGAAAATGGAGGTACACTTTAAAACGTTGATTTTATTTACGAAAGGGGTTAGACACAATGAAACAAGCTGTCTTCAAATCAACTGCTTTGAAAAAACCCGCTGACAAATCGTTCTCATTATTTTCGCTTACTTGGCCGATCTTTATCGAGGTCTCATTATATATGTTTATGGGTAATGCCGATACACTGATGCTCAGCCAATACTCAGACAACAGCGTGGCAGCAGTCGGCGTCAGCAACCAGATTTTGAATTTAATTATCGTGATGTTCAGCTTTATCGCAACAGGAACGACTGTTATCATTTCACAATTTTTAGGGTCACGGCAAAAGAAAGAAGCCATGGAAGTCGCTTATGTGTCAATCGGCGCCAACTTCTTCATCAGCCTTGCCATCAGCGCCCTCGTCTTTTTCGCGGCCGTCCCTCTCCTTCATATGATGGGGTTATCAAACGCACTGATGCCTGATGCGAAAGTTTTTTTACAAGTTGTCGGAGGTCTGTCCTTTATTCAGGCTTTAATCATGACGTTCAGCGCGATCTTAAAAAGCTACGGCTACACAAAAGATACAATGTTTGTCACAATCGGCATGAACCTTTTAAACATTGCCGGAAACTTTATTGTGATTTTCGGCCTGTTCGGCTTTCCTGTTCTCGGCGTTGCCGGTGTGGCGATATCTACATCTATCGCCCGCGTCATCGGATTAATCGCGATGATTGTCATTGTCAACAAACGCATTCAGCTGAAAATGTCGTTGAAAAAAGTCTTTCATATGCATAAAGAGCATCTGCGCAAGCTGCTGAAAATCGGCATCCCTTCTGCGGGAGAACAGCTTTCATACAACCTGTCGCAAATGATTGTCACTTATTTTATCGCCATCATGGGCGCGCAGGCTTTGACAACAAAAGTGTACACGCAAAATATTACGATGTTTATTTTGCTGTTCGGCACCGCTATCAGCCAAGGTACGCAGATTTTAATCGGCCGCTATATCGGCGGGAAACAGTTTGACGCCGCTTATGAACGCTGTATGAAGAGCCTATACTGGGCACTCGGAATTGCGGCGGCAACGTCTGTTTTAATGACGATCTTTTCCAAGGATCTCATCGGCATCTTTACACAAAGCCCTGATATTATCGCTACTGCAAGCTTATTGATTGCGATGACGATTATTCTTGAACCGGGCCGTTCATTTAACGTCGTCATTATCAACTCCCTGCGGGCGGCTGGCGATGCGAAGTTCCCTGTCTACATGGCAATGATTTCGATGTGGGGCATCGGGCTTCCGCTTGCCTATCTATTCGGCATCCACCTCGGTTTCGGCCTTGCCGGCATTTGGATTTCCTTTATCGCGGACGAATGGGTCCGGGGAATCTTAATGTACAGAAGATGGCGCTCACGTATCTGGATTCAAAAAGGCATGGCGTAACACCCGGTTCAAGGCCGGGTGTTTTTTAGATATCAGAACGCTTCGTTCTCTGTGACAGCGTATTGATGTTGAAAGACATCGTATTGCTCCGACCGGATTTTTTCTAAAACAGCACGGTGCAAATGAAGAGCGGCTTTCACCGTTTTTTGCGAATACATCGGGAATAGCGGCAAGGCATCCTGGCACTCTTCAAGGTAGGCTTCCGCTTCAAAAGCGATATACTCCCATGTCATTGTGAACGGCTTATTGACGACGCCCTTCTGAAGATCGTCCTCTGTATATCCAAATTGCTGCATCACCTGCCGGGGGATGCGGCTTTTTTGCTGGTGGTCCGTGCCGATATCTCTTAAGATTCGAATCAGCTGTATAGCCAAGCCGAGAGAGACGGCTGCTTGTTTGAGCTGATCTTGGTTTCGACGTGTCAGTATCGGCAGCAGCATCAATCCGGCCGCACCACCCGTCTGATATGCGTACATGAGCAGTTCATCAAGGCTATCGTACGGTTTATCTTCCGCTTTCTGTGCGGCAATGAACTCACGGAACGGCCCGCTGTCCAATGTAAAGGTCTGGTACGCATGGCCGAAAGCCTTCCATAAATAATCATTTCCGTTATATGTCCCGGAAAATACCTGTTCCGCCTCAGCTTCCATGGCAAATAACGCCTTCTCATCCGCACTGGCCGCCGTATGGCAAAACGCCATGGCCGCCCAAGCGGCCTGTCTTTGCTTCAGCGGCAGAAACAAGAATGCATTGTAACAGGCTGGTTCGCGGGCGCTGACGATCTGCCCGCACTGCTGATAGGCTTCTTTTATCTCTTTCATTTCTTTTCACTCCTATGTATCACTGCTTCTTCAAGTCTATTATGTTTTCTCCCAATTGTATATGAAGAAAAAGCCGATTCCCACTTTGTAAAAGATAAGTGAGTGTATGTTTTTATGATGACAGCTAAACTTGCCTTTCATGTCACAGGCAGGTTACTTCAATAAAAGGAGGAATGTAAGGGAAAAAGGATAATTGTTATTTGATGTATCCTATTATTGGAGTGATTTAAGTGATAAAATTTTTTGAGTATAACTGGCAGGTAAGGGATGAATGGTTTACTTGGTGTCATCAACTATCCACTGAAGAGTTACTGAAAAACCATCTTGGTGGGGTAGGAAGTATTTTATATACCCTTTTTCATATTATTGACGTGGAATATAGTTGGGTTCGTGCTATCCAAGGGAAAGAAGATATCGTTGTTCAGTTCGCTGATTATCATACACTAGAGAAGGTTCAATCCCTTTCAATTAGTTTCCGAACTGACATTATTGACTTTTTAGAAACAAATTCAGATGAAATAAAAGATGAACTTGTAAGCGTTCCTTGGGATAAAGAGGTTTTATATACGAGAGATGATATATTACACCATATCATAGCTCACGAAATTCACCATATTGGCCAACTTTCTGTATGGGCTAGGGAATTAAAATTAAGCCCTATATCAGCTAATTTCATTGGGAGAAAATTGAACTATTGAAGTAACGGGGGTTTTCGTGCAACAACAAGTCGAAATTGGTGCTGCAGTACAAAAAAAGGATAAGTAGAGCATATTTTCTGCTCACCTATCCTTTTTTGTTTTTATATATAAAAAATGTGATATTCTATTGGGAACCTTCTAGATCATAATGTTAAATATCTTTATCCCTCATCAATATCAATGCGATACGCTTCAAACCACGTATGAATTTGGGCAAGGTGGGCGATCAGCTGAGGCCCCTTCATGAGCTGTCCGAACCACGGAACCTTGAAGGAGGAGCCTTCCGTTTCTAAGAGCTGATCCAATTGTTTTCTGTCCAGCAGGGTATGGAGCACGGAGTCCTTTTGGCTTCTGATCGTTTTCAGCCATTCGCTGACGCCTTTTGTATATTCCGGGTGGTGTGTTTTCGGATACGGGCTTTTTTTGCGATACAGAATGTCATCAGGCAAAATGCCCTCGAGCGCTTTGCGCAAAATGCCTTTTTCCCGGTTGTCATGCATTTTCGTTTCCCATGGGATATTCCAAACATATTCCACGAGCCGGTGATCGGCGAACGGCACCCGCACTTCAAGGCTCGCTCCCATGCTCATGCGGTCCTTCCGATCCAAAAGGTTCGTCATAAACCAAAGCATATTTAAGTAGAAAAGCTGTCTTCTTGCTTTGTCCACACCCGTTTCTCCGTCTAATAATGGTGTTTCTGCCAAGGTTTCTTCGTATTTGGCATTTACGTAGTCTTTGAGATTCAATTTTTTCTGCCATGATTCAGATAGCAGCTTGATCCGCTCCTCTGTCGATCTCATCCACGGAAATCCCGACTCAACGTCTGCTGTATGGAACCACGGATACCCCCCGAAAATCTCATCCGCGCACTCTCCCGACAGGCTGACGACAAAGTCCTTTTTGATTTCCCGGCAAAACCACAACAGGGATGAGTCGACATCAGCCATTCCCGGCAAGTCTTTAACCAATACGGCTTCCTCTAAATGATCGACGAGATCCTTTTGGCTGATGACGCATTTGTGGTGCGTTGTGCTGAAGGCATCTGTCATTTTTTCAATCCAAGGCCCATCGTCATTCGGCTGAAAAGCGCTTGCTTGAAAAAATTTATCATTCTCTTCGTAATCAATCGAATAAGTATGAAGCGGGGCTTTTCCTTCCTTTTCAAAATGGCCTGCCGCAACCGCTGTAATGGCGCTTGAATCCAGTCCGCCTGATAGGAACGTACAAACCGGCACATCCGATACAAGCTGCCGCGTCACTGCATCCTGAAACAACGACCTGACATTGGCAACCGTGTCATCAAAACTGTCCGTATGTTTTTCGCTTTCAACATTCCAATAACGCCAAATGTTCAGCCCGTCTTTGGAAAACGTCAGCGCGTGAGCCGGCCGGACTTCTTTCACGCCCTTAAATACGCCAGTACCCGGGGTTCTGGACGGTCCAAGGCCGAAAATTTCAGAAAGTCCTGTTCTGTCCACTCGGGCTTTTATATGAGGGTGTGCGAGAATCGCTTTGATTTCTGACCCGAAGAGAAAAGAAGATCCCTGCTCCGTATAAAAAAACGGCTTCACGCCGAGACGGTCTCTCGCGGCAAACAGCAGTTCACGCTTTTCATCCCACACAGCAAAAGCGAATATGCCATTGAGATGGTCTACACAGTCTTCCTGCCATTCAATGTAGCTGTGCAGCAGCACCTCGGTATCTGACGTCCGCTCGAACTGATGGCCCCGCGCCCGCAATTCTTTGCGCAGATCTTCCGTGTTATACAGCTCGCCATTGTAAATAATGGTGTACGTATCTCCTTTATAGGTGCATGCCATCGGCTGGCGCCCGCCTTCGATATCAACGACCGCAAGCCTTTTATGTCCGAATAAAACATGGTGCTCCCCCCAAACGTTAGAATCATCAGGCCCCCGTTTGGAAAGAGTGTCTGTCATTCTGTTGATCGTTTGTTTTTCCTGGACGAGCTGCTTTTTAAAATCGACCCAACCCGTAATTCCACACATGTGATATCAGCTCCAATCCCGTTTCTTTCGTAACAATTTCGTTTCTTTCAGCACCTTAGTAAGTTTATGCATCTATAGGCAGATAGTTGATTTGTCCACAAAAGAGTTGTATGGGACAGGCTTGAATTGGAAAGAAAGGAGAGGAAAGAAGAAAAAGGAGACAGCATGCATGAAACGGAAACAATTATTATATAAAGAGGAACGAAAATGGGAATACGGTACCATCCTCATCGAAGATGGCATCTGTTTAATCGAAAACGGAGAAGGCGATATACTGCTGGCAGACAGTCTGCATCACAGCCCAATCTGGATCCATCATAAAGGAAAGTGGGAACAGGCCGGCTTTCAGGATAAATCGATTCTGGCATGCGGTGAAGAAAACATCTCCCTTTCAGGCGGAGAACGCATCCGCTATGAAAAATCAGTCAAGCGGCCGCTCATGACGCTTTTGGATTCGCTTGATGACGAAACCTTTCTCGCATTTTTACAGCATTTGCACAGCTTTGGCTTATCGGTATTCGATTGCGTGTTTTCTTATAATAAAGGAGTCTTTACGAATACATCGGAGGAGCAGGGTGTTTCTTTTTATCACTTTTCAAACGACACCGCCCAATGCGCAATGCAGCATCACTATAGCAGCGAAGGGACAGGAGACCGGTTCGAATGGACGGCATCAAATGGAAAGCGATCCATTATGTATTCAGCGGTCCGGCGGGGGCGCAAATAAAAAAAGCGGTGCAGCGAGCACCGCTTTTTGGTTATTTTTCAACGACGACTTTTACATTCTTGCTTTCTTTTTTGTCTGGATCAGCAGCCGTGACGTACAGCACCGTTCCGGCTTTTTGTTTTTTGATTTTCACCGTGAACGTTCCTTTCGCGTCAGCTTTGGCAGAAGCGATGACTTTCTTTGATTTGTTTTTCACTCTGATCATTGCTTTGCTGTTCGCCTTTCCTTTCACTGCCGTATCTTTCGTTTTCACTGCGTTGACTTTCGGTGTGCCTGAAGGTTTTCCTTTGACAACGACAATTTTATACGACGTTTTCGCATCGCCGTTTGCTGCTTTTACATACAGTATTTGATCTTGTTTTTGAGTTGGAATAGTGACCTTAAATGCACCATTTTTTCCGGCTTTGGCGCTGCCGAGTTTTTTCTTGCCGCTCATCACTTCGATAAGCGTGTCTTCCTTCGCGCTTCCTCTGACGGCTGTTTGTGTGCTTTCAAGCTTGTTGACTTTGAGCTGTACATCAACTGCGCTGACAGCCTTCATGACATTCAGCCGCCCGTAGCCTGAGTGCCAGTCAACTCCGGGGATCTTCGGAATGTCAATCGGATCACCATAATCGTCATACAATTCTTCTTCTTCGCCATCGACACTTTCAAACGAAATATCATCCGCCGTCTTTTTCAAAATATCCTCTGCTTCTGTTCTTTTCAGCTTAGGGTTTTGTGCAAACAGCAAGCCTGCAGCAGCGGCAGCATACGGTGTCGCCATAGACGTTCCGCTCATGTACGTGACATTTCCGTTCGGCACTAAGCTCGGGATATCAGACCCTGGCGCTGAGATATCAAGACCTTTACCATAGTTAGAGAAATCAGCGGTCATATCCATGCGGTTCGTTGCTCCGACTGACATCACATATTTAGAAGATGCGGGATAAGATAAGGAATTGGCTCCGTCATTTCCGCTGGCTGCGGCAATCAAGACATTTTTGTCAGCCGCGTATTTCAAAGCAAATTCAAGTACGCGGCTGTAGCCTCCGCCTAAACTTAAATTAATCACCTTTGCCCCTTTGTCAGCAGCATATTTGATGCCGAGGGCAATTTGTTCAGTATCTCCGGCTCCTGTGGAATCAAGCACTTTTACCGGGATGATTTTCGCTTTGGCGTTCAAACCAGTCATTGAATAGCCATTATCGCTTTGAGCGGCGATAATGCCGGCGACGTGCGTCCCATGCCCCTGATCGTCCATTGCGTTGTTATTCCGTCCGACAAAATTGCGTCCGAGATCTGTTCTTACTTTTCCTTTTAAATCGGCAAGTGTGCTGTCCACACCTGTGTCTACGACCGCAATGAATGTATCGTTCAGCTTGCGTTTGGACAGCAGAGTGCTGGCAGGCTCATATTTCACATCCGCGTTTTTAACACCGCCGTTTTCACCATTGTTTTTAAGCGGCCATTGGTAAGGATATTGAATATCGTTTGACAGGCTTTTGTATTCCTGCACAGGTTCCGCAAACTCTACGTTAGACATCTTGGATAATGTCGCAGCAGCACTCTTGACCCGTTTTGCGCTTGCCGTATATGTGCCGTTCTGTTTCTCGTCTTTCGGAAGCTCAAATGAATAAAGATTGTCAAACAGTTTCTTTGCCTTTTTCACATTGGAAATGTCTTTTTTCGATTGCGCGCTTGCAGAAAAGCCCTTCATTTCATTATGTACGGATGAGAGGCTTTTATTGTTCTTCACCTTGAAAATGACTTTTGTTTTCTGAACTTCACTTTTTGCCGCAAGTTTGTTTTCAGTTAAAATCGCTCCAGCTGTTTTGCCTTGCAGCTGCTTGATATTGAATCGTTCCGCCTGTTTCTTTATCTCCTTTTTAAGGAAAGACGGGACGGATTGTAAAGCATTCTCGTATAGCCGATTGATCGCTTTTTGATCCTTTTCGGTTATCTGATATGAAGATGACGCACCGTTTTCTGACACATCATCAAACAACGGCTTTAATGTCACAAGATCCTGATAGATTTCATTTCTCGCTGTTTTATTGAATGCGAGCTTTGCCACAATAAACGGTGCCGCTTTGTAATAAAGGCTTGTCAGTTCTTTGCCTTCTGCTGTTTGGCTTAACTGGTCATCGCGAATCGCTCTCAGTTTGTCCAGAATGCTTTTTCCCGATTTTTTCTGATCGACACTCATTTCCACCGGACAAGCTTCTTCCTGTTCTAAATCTGACGGTTGCTTTTTCGTGCCTTTATACCCAATCGTATACTTGGCTTCCGCAGCTGCTTCCGCCGTTCCGCCGTCCTCTGGTTCTTCTTCCCCGAGGTATTCAACTTTTACATAGTAAGGGCCGCTCCACGCGTACGGAAAAATCACTTCGCTTTTTCCATCCTCCGCCGTATAAGAACGGTACATTTCAAACGTTTCATCTTTAAGCGCTTTTTCCATACTTGGATATACAGATACATTCAGTACTGAATCACTCTTTACGGTCAGTGCCATATGTGAGTTTTTCTGAATATCCGCTTTTCCCGGAGTCACTTTGTACCATTTCACCTGTTCCGGTTCCTTCATGGTGCCTGTCTGTTCTTTGCCGTTTTCCAGAGCATCCGCCTGATCGATCGCGCCGGCCGCCGCTTTGGTTCCCGGAGAAAAAAGGCTGAAGATCAGTGCAAAAATAAGCACTGCCGCCACAAACGAGCTGAACTTTCTGCGTTTCATGATATCCCTCCTGTAAAATAATGAATCTTCTTGAAGGTATCATAATTTCATAGGACGAGATACCGCTTGCAGGGAATTTTAAGGTTATTTTAAATTTTTTTGGGATATTAGGAAGATAGTAACAAAACCCGACTCCATCCATAGAGCCGGGTTCGCACGTTTCTATTAAAATAAGTGAAAGCCGATTGGCAAATGCAGACCGAGCAGCACTGTCAGCACAAGGACAATGACGAAGCCGATCCATAGGCCTCCGGTTGATTTTTCTTTTTTCTTGCGGATGAGGAGCATTTCCATCAGGCCGATAGTGATAATGCCAAGAATCATTTTGCCGGCGTATTCTCCGTTCCAGTTGGCGAAATCGACAAACAGCCAAGCTCCGGTCAAAATAATTAGGATATAGAATAACCGCAGAATCATATGAGTGATTTTTGCGCCCTTCGCACTTCTTGACGCATACAGCGAGTAGCTGACGAAAAGCAGAATCAGCGCTACCACCCATGTCGTAATATGTAAGTGTGTCATACAGGTTCCCCCTATCAGATAAATTACCCCACTTATAGTACCATGAACTTGTCCTCTCCCACAAAGACGAGTCTCAGAAAAAACGGGCGGGTCCGCGTCCGCCCTTCTGTTTGGTTCAGCCGATTGGGTTTGACAGCGTTCCGATCGGATCAATCGTAATGTCGATTTTGTCACCTGACCGCAAGAATTTCGGCGGCGTAAATCCCTTTCCGACGCCAGACGGCGTACCGGTGGCAATGATGTCTCCCGCTTCAAGCGTCATCCCCTTTGAGAGGGTTTCAATTAATTCCGGAATGGAAAAGATCATATCGCTTGCCGAACCGGATTGGCGCAGCTCACCGTTGACTCTCGTTTCAACCTTGAGGCGCTCAGGCTCCTGAATCGATGATTTATGTACAAGCACAGGTCCCATCGGACATGTCGTATCCAGACTTTTTCCGATAAAAAACTGCTTATGCCTTTTTTGCAGATCACGCGCCGTGATATCATTCACAATCGTATATCCGAAAATATGGTCATATGCGTCTTCTTTTGATATGCGGTTGCCGCTTTTTCCGATGACGACAGCAAGCTCTCCTTCATAATCAAGCTGAGAGGTGACCCCTTCATGGCTGTTTACGATATCACCATGCCCTGTAACCGTAACCGGCGATTTTGTAAATACCATCGGATGTTCAGGAATGTCAGCCTCGCTTCCCATTTCAATCGCGTGATCCCTGTAGTTTTTGCCGATGCAGATGATATTTTTTGATGGCCTAGGAATCGGTGCATGGAGCTTCACCTCAGATAATGAATACATAAATGACCCCAGCTCATCATTCGGTTTCTTTGCCCACTCGGCCAGCTGCCTCGCATGCGTAACGAATTTATCCCCTTCTGCGATACATTCAATCAGCGATCCCGGAATCGTCTCAAGTTCAAACAGTTTCTTTTCAGCCTTTTGCAAATCCATGATTTTCTCATCATCAATGATCAGGCCGACAAACTTTCGGTTGTAAAGTTCCCCTGTCGCAAATTTCATGTTATTCCTCCATCATCTTTTAAATCAGAATGCTCCTTCATGTATTCTCTGTCGAATGCTGAAATCCCTTTTTATCACGACCGTTTTCATTTCGTTTCAGGACGGGCTTGCAGTACATATCATACAAATGTCGTTTTGAGGAGGAGGAAAAAAGATGGAGAGCGTACATTTATTTTTTCATCGGCATCAGCTTAAGAAAAAAGGAACTGCCAAGGGGCTTCTGGTGACAGACCGGTTAGTTTCTCCCATTCTTCTCACACAGCGTGACAGAGCGGAAAAGACATCCTATGAAATCAGCTGGGAAAAGGCTCCGCTAGGTGAAAGCACACTTTTTTTGAATGCGGAACAGGGTGATCCGTCCCTGATGCGGCGCAGGCTCGCTTATTGTCTTTTTGGCGAGATCGGTGTTCCTGCTCCCGCCGCCTCATACAGCTTTCTGACCATCAATGGCCAGCCCGAAGGCGTTTATTTGAACATCAAGAACCGTCAGCTAGCCGATAGGACAGCTTATCGAGTAAAGACTGCCGATCCGCGGGTTCCGCTGTCCGTTTTTAAAGATGAATCTTCCGCGTTTTCACACAAATTTTTCACGCTGATTCGTACAGCGGAAGATGCCGAATTAGCTGAACGCATTAAAATGTATCTGGATATCAAATTGTTTTTTTTGTGGCTGATCGGCAATGCCTGCACCCGTCAAGGCTTTTATTACACATTTTGTTTAAACGAATCCGGCCGGCTTCACGTTTCCCCGACAGAGACACGATCGCTTGCCGCACACGGAATAGCTGACGAAGATCCTCTGCTGACTAAAGGACGGACGCTTGCGTCAAGGCTGCTTTCCATTCCCGCTTTCCGGTCGCAATATCACACATTAATGAAAAACGTGCTGTACCGGTCGTTTACCATTGAACGATTGTCTCCTTTCATCAGCGAATGGCAACTTGACATTTGTCAAAAAGCTGATGATGATCCTTTTATAAAAAAAAGCCCCTTTCAATTCGAAAAGGAGCAGACAAACATACTTAGAGAAATTGAGGAACGGCAGGACTTTTTGCAAGCACACTTAGCAAGACTATAGTCCTTCCTTGCATGAAAAAAGGCCGCAAAAAAATTGTCGCTTTTTTAGTCAAATTGACGAAAGGCAACCTTTTCAGCAAAAATGGGTTATACTAACGATATCCTGTTTTGATCAAAATAAATTCTAGAATTGGAGATAGGGTAATGAATAGTAAAATTGAAGAAATGAGAATCACACTAATTGAAACAGCACAAAAATACGGCATGAACTCAAAGGAAACGATTCAATGCAGCCAAGAGCTGGACAGTCTGCTGAACACCCGAATTAAAAAAGAAATGGTTTTTGGGGGATATCCTGAAAACTCCCGTATGTGAATCATTTTCTATAACGTTGAATTCACCATATGTAACTCCGCTTTTTGCTCAGCACTTCTGAGATATACCTCAGGGCGAGAATGTGTCCGCCCAAAAAATCGGTTACCGCAGCACGACAGCTCCAAAAAGCATCCTACACGCAAAAACACCGAAGAAACTGAAATAAAAATCACGCAGGCGGATAGCGGTATCCATCGCCGCAATTCCGCTCGGTTTATACATTCCCCGCTTTTCAAACAATTAAACATATCGGCTGAAAAGATTTAATCGTTTGCATGAAAAGCTGATATGTCCCCTTTAAATTTCCTTCACACATATGTGCGTTTGTCATAAGCTATCGTGAAAAGCCCAATTGAAATCAAATTGTATTTTTACTTTACCCGCCTTTTTTCAATTTTTCAACAAAGGATGTGCTCGTATGCCGGCCATTGTCGGAGCGTTTAAAATTAATGCGATTGGTACGAGCGGAGTCGTTCACATCGGGGACTGTATTACGATTTCTCCTCAGGCACAGGTCAGAACGTTTGCCGGTGCGGGCAGTTTTAATACCGGTGACAGCCTCAAAGTGACGAATTACAAAAACGCGACGAATGTGTATGACAACGATGCAGTTGATCAGCCGATCGCAGGGAATGCATAAAGGAGTGAGGCCCATGAATTTCTATGTGAATCAAACCATTCAAATTAACTATCTTCGGCTTGAATCCATCAGCAACTCCTCTATTCTGCAAATCGGAAGCGCCGGATCAATCAAATCTTTGTCAAACTTGTATAATACGGGCAGTTATGTAGAAGCCGCCCCAGAGGTAACTGCTTTGGGGCAGCCAGTCGAGTCGCAGGAGCCCGATACAGGTGCATTGGTCCCGCTCCAGCCTCCTGGCCGTTAATCATATGAAAGAGGTGAAAGACCATGTATGATCAATCTGTTTCCTCTTATTTGCAAAACTTGAACTCCTTCGTTCAGCAGCAGGCGCTTCATATTCAGCAGCTCGAACGTCAGCTGAAAGAGATTCAAACTGAAATGAATTCGATGAAACAGCGGCCGGCCACAACCATTGAGCGTGTGGAGTATAAATTTGACCAGCTGAAAATTGAACGGCTCGACGGGACACTGAATATCGGCTTAAATCCGACAGACCCGAACAGTGTCCAAAATTTTGAAGTCAGCCAAACAACACCTGAAATCGGGATGATGCAGCAGGAAGAGAGCGCCCAGCTCATGCAGCAGATCCGACAAAATGTCGACATGTTCTTAACCGAAGAAATTCCAGATGTTTTGGAGCAGCTTGAAAACCAATATGACAGCAGGCTTGACGATACCAACAGGCATCATGTCATTGAAGACATCAGAAAACAAATGGACAGCCGGATTCACTACTATATGTCCCATATCAAAAAAGAAGAACAGACACCGCCTAAACAATATGCGGAACATATCGCTGAGCATGTGAAGCGGGACGTGATCCGTGCTGTAGAACATTTTCTGGAACATATCCCATCCGAAATGAAAGGAGATGAGCAAGCATGATTTTCACAGTCATTAACCGTAATCTGGAAGTCGGGAATATTCGAATGAACGGTGTGTCCAGCTCCTCTATTTTCCACATCGGAGACACTGAATCGATCTATCTTTCTTCTATTTTCGATACACCGCCTGAATCTCTTATTATCGGACCGTTTGCTCCGCCGTCGCCGGCATAATGCTTAAGCGTATATCCCGCATCAGAATGATTAAATTTAACTCTCTTGGTATAGCAAGTGTGTTTCAAGTTGGCGATACAAACGAAATCGATATGAGCATAAAAGTATTTGCTGTACAACGCTCGCTGTCTACGTTTTACAATAATGAAGGCTCGTTTCACAGCAAGGATTACCCGATCTTTCAGCAGCAGGCTGTGACACCGATTCCGGAAACAGGGGTGCAAAGCGCATTTTGCCACGAGGTTCCGGTCATTCATGTTCGCAACGTCAAAATTCAAGGGGTCTCATCCTCTTCTGTCTTTCATGCAGGGGCGGCTTCGGTTGTCCGCGGCGATGCGAGAATCAAACATATCAGGCAGATTCAGTCTCCGCGCTCACAATAGTCCGCCAAGAGCATATACTAAACAGAGACTTCGATAAAGGGTGTCGTTTATGCCAGCAATTGTCGGGCCTATAGCTATCAATTCGATATCGGGCGGAGTCGTAAACTTTGGTGATTCCTTTTACCTTTCTCCGAAAAGCTCTTCAAAATCTGCGCTCGGTTCGGGAGCAGGAAACACGGGAGACTTCCTTCTATTAAACAATGCAGTCAACGCGACAAATTATATAGACCCCGATGTCAGCGATCAAGATATGGTTGGAAATGGATAAAAGCAGCCGCTCTGCAAAGAGAGGGCTGCTTTTTAGTTATTTTTTTCGTTCATTTGATTTCTTTGTTTTGATCAGCTTCTCAGGCGGCTGTTTTCTGATCCATTTGACAAACCGCGCAAGCTTCAGATCACTTCTAAGTTCATCTATTCCGTTCAAGCGAACCGCAAGCTCTTGATTGGTATATAAGGCATGAATCTGTTTATGGCAAGGAATACAGAGCATGGCTGTGGGCAGGAATGTTCCGCCTTCCTCTTTCGGTGTGAGATGGTGCTCTGTCAGCTGGACATCACTCCGGCCGCACAGCTCACATATTCCGGCAGTCTGCTTTGCCATATCCGTTTCCCCCTTCTTACATCAACTCAAGAGATATCCGTGTTCCGCGGCCGCTCGGTTCAGCCGGATGGACGATCAGCTTTTTCGGAAGCCGTGCCCGCAGTTCCTGCACATGGCTGATGACACCGACAGACAGATTGTCGGACTGCAGTTTTTCCAAGGCTGTCACAACCGTATCCAGCAGATCTTGATCAAGGGTGCCGAACCCTTCATCTAAGAAAAAGAACTGCAGCGGGTATTCCCCGCGAAGCTGGATCTGCGCGGACAGCGCAAGAGCGAGAGAAAGCGAAGTGAGGAAGGTCTCTCCTCCAGATAAGCTGGATACCGGGCGTTTGACGCCACCATTCGCGTCATCCCGCATCACGAATCCGCCTTCTGAATCCACTTCTATGGCATAGCGCTGTCTCGTCAGCATGCCAAGTCTTGCTGATGCGTCCCGCGCAACGCTTTCAAGCTGCTCCTCAGCTAAAAATTCAACGAAGGTATTGCCTTTAAACACAGCTTGCAGCTTGTCCAGCCTGTCAATATGTGTCTGCCATTTTTTCAGTTCAGCTTCAATTTCGTTAAACCGTTTATGATGGTCGCGAATGACGGCCAGCGCTTTCGCTGCTGCGCCTTTTTCCTCTATAGCAGCGCCTAATGCGTCCTCAGCTTCTTGTAATGCCGTAACGGTTGCGCTCCATTCGCTCTCTGATAAGGCTCGGCCGGCAAGTATCTCTGCTACACGTTTTAAGTTTGCAGCATTCTGCTTCAGCTTATCCATAAACTGGTCGATGCCGACTTTCATCTTGTCAAGCTCATCGGCTGGGATAAGACTTCGCTCCACCTCCTCAGCCCGGGTAAAGCAGGTGCTTTTCGCATGCTCGAGCCAAGCGGCTGCCGCTTTTTCCAATCTGTCCTTCGCCTCTTTAAGGGTGAGCTCACTTGCTGAAGCGCGGCTTTTCGCCTGATTGAGCATCGTTTGGGCGCTTTGCAGTTCTTCATACAGAAATTGCTCTTTTTCCTTTAACAGCTTTAGATCCTGCTGGACAGAGCGGAGTTTGATTTGGATCGAATCTCGTTTTGCGTAATCTCCGAGCTCGAGCTCATAATCAGCTATGACGCTCTTGATGCGTTCAGCCGCATAATGAATCTCCAGCTTTTCCCGTTCAAGCTGGTGTACCGATTCCCGCAGCTTTTCCTTTTTTGCTTCATGCTCAGCAAGAAACGCGATGCTCTTCTCAATCCGTTTTTCACATTCTTCTGCAGCCCTATCCTTTTCTTCAATGGCTTGCTGCCATTTTTCCGCTTCATTCACAGACTGATCCTGAAACGCTTCTTTAAACATTTTCAGGCGGCTGTCCATCGAGGACTGAAGCTCGGCGATAATACTGTCAATCCGGTCAGCCTCTCTTTTTTCAAAGCCGATTTTTTCATGAAGCTGATCGGCCTTTTTTAAAGATTCCTGATAGGCGCTGATCATTTGTGCCATTCTTGTTTTAACAGAAAGAATATCCTGTTTGACTCGTTTCCATTCTAACTTGGCAGTTTCGAAGGCTTCATGCACCGGTTGATTCTCGTAAGAAGCTGCTGCTTCAAGGTTCTGAACTTGCATCGTTTGCAAAAACGGGCACTGTTCAATAAACCGCGCGGATTGTTCTTCAAGCGTGATTTTGGCTGAAAGAATCTCCTGGCTGAAAGCTGCCGCTTCCGTCAATAACACATCTGTCCGCTTAATGTTTTCTTCAAGATTGCTGTCGAGCTCATATGTTTCATGTACTGAGGCAGACGGATCATGATTCGTTGAACCGCAAACCGGGCAAGGCTTTCCGGCGGTCAGTTTTTCGGCTAATTCTTTTGTGAGCAATGCCATTCTTGCTTTTTCACGCTGCGCGTGAAGCGTTTGTTGTCTCTTTTTAGCCTGCTCAGTCATACCGGCTAATGACCGTTCCGTCTCACACACCAAATGATACACGGTTTGTACAGCCTCATATGCCTGTACGATATTGTTTTCTTCCGCCCCCGTCTTTTGATCGAGTGTACTCTTCTCCTCATTCATCTTCTGCAGCAAGAGGTTCAATGCGTCACTTCGTTTTTGCTCTTTTGTGATTTGCTCCTCAGTCTGTCTGATGCGCAATGCCATTTCTGCGGCCTGTTGGCAGTTTTTTCGCTCATCGGATGTTACTTGCAGAGATTTGAGCTGCTGCTTCAATTCCGTCTGTCTGTTTTGCCCTCGTGAAAGGCGGTCTATTACAGACTCCAATTCATTCATGACTGATTGAAGGGCCTCTTCTTTCTGCTGGAGTTCAGCCTTTTTGCGCTCTTCCTCTTGCTTGGCCTCACTCAGTTTGATTTCGATCTCCTGCAACCGGGAAAGCTGCTCCTGCTCGGTTAAAAGCTCAGGCTCTTTCTCGCTTTTATGCCGGCGCCACGCTTCATACTCTTCATGTTTTTGGTGATAGGATGCTGTCCGGTCTGCTAAATCCTTTTCGGCAAGCGTTTGTTCCTTTGCAGCCTTCTCCTCTTGCTGGATCGCTTCTGCATACCGGTCCGCATAAGGCTTCAGAGCAGAGGCTGTTTCTGCTTCCAGCAGGCGTTTTTGCATGCTGTCTACGTGCGGCTGTTCCTCTTCGAGACGTTTTTTCTCTTCTTCATAAGCCGATTGTTCCTTTTGGACATTCCAAATCTCCTGGTGCTCCGTAAACCGCTCTTTTGCCTGGTCACGATTCTTCCTCATTGCTTCCAGATGAGCTTCGGCTTGTTCGAGAGCCTTTTCCGCCTGCTCAACCGCTTCTGAGCTCGCCTCACCTAGACCGGACTGTTCAGCAAGCATTTCACTTTTTCTCGCATTGGCTTCCTGCGCCTGCCGTCTCAGCTTTTTCACAAGCCGGTCTCCATACTGCTCCAAATGAAATAAACGCTGAAGCATATGCCTGCGCTCCGCCCCTTTTAAAGACAGAAATTCGGCAAATTTCCCTTGCGGCAGCACCACCGCTCTTGTAAAGTCGTCGATCGTCAGCCCCAAGAGCTCCTCGACTCTTTTATTCACTTCGCTGGCTTTATCAGCCAGCACCGTGTGCTCGTCTTTGATTTCGATGAAGCGGCAAAGTGCCGTTTTCACCTTCATTTCATCCGTTCTCTTAAACACACGCTCGACTTTGTAAGAGATTTGATGATTCGTCTGAAGCGCAAAGGTAAAGGAAACAGACAGCGTATCTTCCGCATGGTTTAAAATTCCGTGCGTATTGTTTGCGGCCCGCTCCACCTTTCCGTATAAAGCAAGCGTCATTGCGTCGAGGATAGAGGATTTACCGCTTCCTGTCGGGCCGAAAATGCCGAAAACACCGGCGCCCGAAAGGCCTTCAAAATCTATCGTCTGCTCTTCTCTAAAGCTGTGGAGCCCCTTTATAGTTAAGACGATCGGCTTCATTTCGCATCCTCCTCTTCAACGCCTGATGCAAGCTCTAAAAACAGCTTCACCATTTCTTCATCCGGCACCGCGCCGCCAGTTTGTTTTTCATAAAATTTCTTAAAACGGTCTTCGATCGACACATGCTTAACCTCGATCTGTTCCCGGTCTTTGTTCTGTTCTTCAAAAACCGGCCTGATATGGATAAAGCCCGGGTGCGCCTTCCGCAGTCTGTGGATTTCTTCAAGTGATAACTGGTCCGCCACACGGATTTCAAGGTCAATCCAGGCATTCTGATCCCTGCCTTCATCCAGCCAGCTGTACACCTCGCTTAAGCCATTTGCCGCTTTCCACTTCACAAGGGGCTTGCCGCTTGATAATAAAACCTCATGCCAAGAGGCCTCTTCCCCCGGCTTCGCGTCCACGATTGTCACTGATTTAGCGTAGCCCGCTTCAGAAAAGCTGTAGGCGAGCGGAGATCCTGAATAACGCGCAAGCGTACGCGCCCGTTTGATCGTTTGCGGCCGATGCAAATGGCCGAGCGCAACGTAAGCGGCATCAGCCGGCAGGCTTTCAGCGGCCACCGTATAAGCCCCGCCGACTTCAATCGGCCGCTCTGAATCCGTTTGGTTTCCGCCTGCGACATAAATATGGCTGGCGGCAATCTTCACTGCGTCTTTGCGGAACCGGCTTGTCATATGCTCAAACGCCTGCCTGATTTTCACATCATAATGATCACGGAGCAGCTTTTCATCAAATGTATCGGAAAGCACTTCATTTAACCGCGCTTCAGATGGGTACGCCAGTGCTCCGACAGCCAAAAGCTCCCCGGCTGAAGGCACTTCAATATGAAGCGGTTCTGTTGTCGGATAACCGATTAAATAAATGCCGTTTTCATGTGTCAGCGGTGAAGCGGCGGACAAACGGTCAGGATTATCGTGGTTTCCGGCAATGACAGCGATCGGGCGCTTTCCCCTGTCGCTGAGCGCAGACAGGCTTTCATAAAACAGCCGCTCGGCTAAAGCCGGCGGGTTTACGGTGTCAAACGCGTCCCCTGCCATGACAATGGCATCGACCTGCTCTTCTTTTACAATCGTATTCAATTCATCAAGCACATCGGCCTGTTCACTTAGCCTGCTTCTTCCTTCAAGCGTTTTTCCAAGATGCCAGTCCGCCGTATGTAAAATCCGCAAATGCTTTCACCTCTCTTTTTTGTATAGAAAACGAGATCCGCTCCGTCTGAAATCCCGGAGCTTACGGATCTCGCTATAATGTCAGTATGCGCCCTCCGTCAAAGAAATAAAGCGCACATCCTTTTACCTTTGTTTTCGCAATTTGCTCAACCGCCTTCGTGTACAGCTGAATTTGCGTTTCATATCGTTTCTTCAAGATCGGGGCCGCCCCTTCAAAGCCGTGCTGGAATTTGCCCTCAATCCGGTCTGATTTATAGTCCAAGAGATATAAGCCGTTTTCAGTTTCATAGAGACAGTCGATGATTCCCTGCACCAAAAGCGGCTCATCCGCCTCCTGTGCATCAGGATAGATTTCCTTGGCCGGAAGCGCTAAACTAAATGGCACTTCCCGGTCCTTCCATTTAGCGCCGATCAGCTGTCCGCCGATTTCCGTCTGGAAAAATTGCACGATTTCTTCAATATCAATAGCGGCTTTTTGTTCTTCAGTGAGCAGCTCCTTTTCATAAAGCCTGTGAACCGTCTGTTCCGCTTCTTCTATCGTCGGCACATGTGTCAGCGGGATATGCTGCATCACCGTATGCATGGCTGTCCCTTTCTCCGCCGCTGTCAGGCCCTGTTTCATCATAAAAGCGGGGCGCCTGTACAGAATGCTTCCGTCAGCCGGTTTAACGGGAGCCATGCCGCTGTATTCATCCTCGTACTCTCTTTTTCTCTTGATCTCAGAAACTGACTGCTTTGTTCGAATTTGTGTGACCTCTTGATGCGGGTATGTCCAGCTCAGCTGCTCGCGGGCTTTTTTATCAAATGCAAACGAGCCGGGAACTGGTTCACCTTTGCGGATCGCTTCTAAGCGCTCGCTTTTTTCTTCCATTCTTTCTTCCAAATCATCATCAAGCAAATCATAGGAATGAATCATTCGAACGGCAAAACGAGCCGGGTGTTCTGATATATCAGCATGCGCTGCCGCACCGTTTTCAGCTGAAGTCTCCAAATCTCTGTGTCTGGCAAGAGCCGGCCCGATGAAATCTAAATACGTTTTCGCCTGGTAGCGGTCAAATTCGGGCAGAAGCCAGTCAGGTTGGGACGCGGATGCCTGCCATTTTGCGAGCTGTTTCTGATGATCCTTGCACGAGCCAATCAGAAACAGTTTTTCTTTCGCCCTCGTTAATGCGACATAGAGAACACGCAATTCCTCTGACAGCAGCTCCCTGCGCATTTTTTTCTTCATCGCGATGAGCGGAAGCGTCGGGTAGCTGATGCGCATTTGCGGATGGATAAACTTCGTGCCGAATCCAAGCTCCTTGTCCAGCAGGTACGATTTGTTCAAGTCCATCATGTTGAAGTTCCGGCCGAGACCCGCCGCAAACACGACTGGAAACTCGAGCCCTTTGCTGCTGTGGATCGTCATTAAGCGGACAACATCCTCCTGCTCGCTGAGCGCTCGCGCCGTTCCAAGATCATCGCCCCGCTCCTGCATGCGTTCGATAAACCGCAGGAAACGGAACAAGCCGCGAAATGCCGTTGCTTCATATTGGCGCGCCCGGTCATAGAGAACACGCAAATTGGCCTGGCGCTGTTTTCCGCCCGGCATCCCGCCGACATAATCCATGTATTTCGTGTCGCGGTACACTTCCCAAATCAGCTCAGATACTGAGTGGTTTTTCGAAAACGAACGCCATTTTTGCAGATGTCCGTAGAAAGTTTGCAGCTTTTGATAAAGCTCGTCGTTTCGGTCACCCGCCGCCAAATAGTCTTTCATCGCTTCATAGTACGGCGCTTTTGTATTTTCAAGCCGGATCAAAGACAGCTCGTTTTCATCCGCCCCGACAATCGGGGAACGCAGCACAGAGGCAAGCGGTATATCCTGATACGGGTTATCGATCACCTTCAGCACAGAAAGCGCGACGGCAACTTCGACCGCTTCAAAATAACCTGACGTTAAATTGGCGTAAACCGGTATGCCCTGTGCTCTCAGCTCCTCCATGATTTGCGGCGCCCACGGCATGGAACGGAGCAAAATCACGATATCGCGGTATTGAATATTGCGGTGTGTTTTCGTTTTTCCGTCATACACCTTAAATGGCGATGAAATCAGCTTGCGAATTTCCTTGGCGATCGCTTTCGCTTCGAACTGCACGGTTTCCAGCTCTTCTGCTTCCTCACCTGCATCCGTCTCTTCTGTGTTGTCGATCAGCAGCAGCTCCGTTTTCGTCTTATCATTGTCCGGATATGCCGCACCAAGCTTCAGCTCAGCCTGCTCGTCATAATCAACCTCACCGATTTTGCCGCCCATCAGCTGTTTAAATAAAAAGTTCGTGCTGTCTAAAATATCAGTCCGGCTTCGGAAATTTTTATTCAAGTCAATTTTCCGTCCCGTACCTTCTCCGCTCTCTGTAAATCGTTTGTATTTGGAGAGGAAAAGAAGCGGCTCAGCAAGCCTGAATCGATAAATCGACTGTTTGACATCTCCTACCATAAACAGGTTGCCTGTCTCTTCCGGCCCGCTTGTGACGAGCTGCAGGATCGATTCCTGCACGAGGTTGGTATCCTGGTATTCGTCAACGAGCACCTCGCGAAACTGCTCCTGATAAAATCTTGCTGCCTCGCTCGGCTCGCGTTCACCTGTTTCATTCTCTGCTGTCAAAATGGATAAACAGTAATGCTCCAAATCAGAAAAATCAATGATTGATTTTTCCTGCTTCGCGGCTTCGAATCGTTTTCCGTAGCTGATGACAAGCTGTACAAGCGTTTCAATGACAGGCTTCATGTCGGCCAAGCTGTTCAAATGCTGTTCAGGACTTCTCGTGAAGTAATCGGTTTTAAGTTTTTCAAGCAGTTTTTTTGCGCTATTTCTCAAATCCGTCGCTTCTTCAAGGAGCGCAGGATCAAACTCGTCCCCTTTTACTGCTTTCGCGCGCTTAAAAGAGACTGCGGGCACCCGTTTATAAAGTTCAGTGAAATCACCCTGATGCTGAATCAGTTCATCAACCTGCGCAAGATCATCAAGAAAATTGTCAGCGCGCGGCGCGGGGCCGCCCGGCGCTTTCGTCAGCTCAAGCGCGCGCAAGAGCTTTTCCTTCGCTCCGTTAAGCACCATGGCAATATCCTCTTTGACATATTGATAAAACGGAAGCTCTTCGATAGCGCTCTTTTCCGATACATCATACAAATGAACAAAGCTCTCCAGCCATGCCTCCGGGTTCGGGTGGGAACGGGAATACTCGTACACCTGTTTGACGAGAAATTGCAGATCCAGATCGTGCCGGTCTGTCGTGTAGCGGTCAACAAGCTCAAAAAACGCCTTCTCGCCCTTTGCGTATTCGTCTTCAAACAGCTCGTCCAGCACCTCATCCCCAAGCAGCTCGCCTTCTGTCTGATCAGCCATCCGAAAGCCCGGATCAAGATCGATCAAGTAGTAATATTTCTTCAGCACTTGCAGGCAAAAGGAATGAAGCGTCGAAATGCTGGCCCGGTTTAAAAGAGACAGCTGGCGCCTGATATGCAGCGATCCGGGGCGTTTTACAAGCTCTTTTTCCAAGGCATCCGCGATCCGGTGTTTCATCTCTGCCGCTGAGGCGTTTGTAAATGTCACAACGAGAAGCCGGTCTACATCAATCGGGTTTTCTTCCGCGGTGATTTTCCGGATCATGCGTTCAACGAGCACAGCGGTTTTTCCGGAGCCCGCCGCCGCTGCCACGAGAATATCCTGGCCGGTTGAAACAATGGCATTCCATTGGTCATCTGTCCATGTGCTGTCTGCCGGTTTAGGAATGTTCATTGCCATCCGCCTCCTTTTTTATCCACTCAAGTATCGTCTTGTCCTTTTCAGCCTTTAATGGGCGATACTCGTTTTCTTCTAATGATTCATCAAATTGGCATACTGATTTGAACGAACAGTATGTGCACGGCGTCTTGTTCTTCATTTTATACGGCTCAATCGATACACGTCCGTCGGTGATTTGTTCGCCTGCTTCTTGGAAGGTGCGGCGCACATGCTGCGTCAACAGCTCAAATTCCTTTTCGCCGACTGCCGCTGAATCCGATCTGAGAGAGCCGTCTTTCTTCAAGCCGGCGTTAATGATATTGGACCGTCCCTCTTGAAGGGTCGTATCCATGAGGCGAACCGCTTCCTGATCGCCGAGGAGCAGGCCCTTCATTTTAAATTTCTTAAAGATCTCCTGTTCAATCTCGTCAAGCCCAAGCGGGAGATTAGATTGAATCATCGGGTCATGAATATGGAAATACAGCACTCCGGCCGGCGTCGCTCTCATTCCGAGCCAGTCGGCTGAATGTGTAATTGATAAGTCAAGGTACGTCAGCATTTGCAGCGCCAGTCCGTAATATACTTCCGCTAAGTCAAGGCCTTTGTCGCTTGATTTATAATCGACAATCCTGAGGAGCAGGCCTTTTGAGCTTTCCGCTTTATCAACACGGTCAATTCGCCCGACGAGTTCCATCGTGCACCCGTTTTTCAGCTTAAAGGTCAGCGGCGGAAGAGGTCCTTTTCCTCCAAAGCCCAATTCAAGCCCGATCGGCACGAATCCGCTCGCTTTCGCATGCTCGCTTAAAATGCCTGACACACGGGTCACAATTTTTTGCAGCTTTTCCTTTACATAATAATGCCGGTTTGAGCTGAGCAAAATTTCCTTTTGCAGTTTCGGTGCCAGCCGTTCTACCGCATCAAAGGAAAACAGCTCGCACTGCTCCTTCGTTAAATCGCGCCAATCAAGCTTTTGCTCACGCAGCCGGTCTGAAATCAGCTTTAAGCTCGAATGAAAAAGCTGGCCGATATCCGGTGCTTCGAGTTTGAAAAATTGCCGTTCCTTCAGATGAAGCCCGTGTGACGCAAAATGGGAGAATGGGCACGCGTTAAAGCTTTCCATTCTCGATACACTGCCCTGAATGCGTTCGCCATAGAGCTGTCTCGACACGCCGCGATCAAGATGCTTCACTTCATTCCGGAAAAACAGGCTTGAGAACAGCTTTTTCGATTGCAGCCTGTCCGGCTCACTCATCAGCACATTGTACGTGCTCCACCAAACGTCGCTGATGTCGTATTCCCGAGTCCATAATCTGAGCTGGCTTGCGGTAAAGGACTGTGCCACGCTTTTATTGACGACATACTTAAGCTGTTCTTCATCGCTGACCTGCTCAGGTTCATTTGTCAATAGGCGCTCCTTATGCTGCGGAAACAATTCTTCCAGCCGCTTAATGATAATCGACGGCAAAAGCGTTTTTCCTTCCGCATCAGCAATCGGATACGACACATAAAGCCGGTCAGACGGACTGGAAAACGCCATATAGATGAGGAAATGCTCATCAAGCAGACGCTCCCGCCCGCCTGAGGAAAGTTCAATTCCTATGGTTTTCAGCCATTCCCGGTCATCGTCCGACAGCACCCCGTTTTCATCAGGGCGCGCCGGCAGAACGCCGTCGTTTGCCCCCAGCACAAAGGTGCAAGCGGTGCCATACATTCTGGATAAATCCATATTGCCCACAAACACCTGGTCAAGCGCAGGCGGAATAAGAGAAAATGTGAGCGACTCCGCGCCGGCTTCCATCATTTGCTGAAACAAATCTAGAGAAATCTCATCATCTCCCATCATTTCAACAAACTCCTCAAGCAGCTGAATGACTGCATCCCACGCCTGCTGATGCTGCTGCGCTTCAATGATTCTGCCGTCTTCCTCAGCACGCTGTCTTTCCTGATCAAGCTTCAGCGGCACATCTGTCTCTTCCAGATAGCGATAGAGCGCCTCCGCCCTCTCTTGGACCGTCTTTGCTTTTTTCATGCGTTTCTGGAGCTGAAAAAGCGGCGGAACAATCCAGTCGCGTGTGTCATTCAGCATGTTTTCCATTTCGATTTCCTGATCGGTCTGCGTAAAATCATCATCCAATGACACAAAACGTCTGTAGTGGAAACGGTCGCCCTTTGTCCAGCGGTCGCCTTTAATACCGTAGGCGATACAGTAATTTTCAAGCTGATCGACCTGTTCTCTCACCTTCGCCTTCGGTTCGTTAAGCGGGAATAGCAGTTCGGTTTTCACGCAGCGAAACACCGCTTCATAACGCCAATTCCCTTTCAGAACATCAATGCTTGACCGGATAAATTCGATTAAAGGATGGTTCAGCATAGATGCTTTTCCGTCAATGAAATAAGGAATCTCGTAATCCGCGAAAACTTCCTTCACCATATCCTTATAGTCTTCCGTCTGGCGCGCAAGAATCGCTACATCTTTATAGCGATAGCCCTTCTCTCTGACAAGAGCGTGGATTTCCCGGGCAATGCCTTCCAGCTCAGCTCGTCTGTTTGCAGCCTGCATCACAGTTAAGGCCTCTTGTTTTTCTGTGTACGGGACAGCCGGACGCGCTTCATACTGCGCCTCTAGATGCGCCAGTTCCGGCGTCTGCGTATGCCGCTCAGTTCCGTTTAGCTCTTTATAGGTGATGTCCAGATTCAGTTCCTTTGCCTTCTGATGAAGGCGGTAATAGGTTTTTCCCGTCATTCTGAACAATTCCAGTTCATGCGGCTCCCGCTCATATGACGGCTTGTCCGCTGTCAGCGAAAACGTGATGTGCTCTGCATGAACCATAAGCTGCTCCAACACCCTGAATTCCTGCGGTGTAAACTGATAAAAGCCGTCCACATAGATATGCGCGCCTTTTATATCTTCCGCAAGCGGGATATGCTCTGACAGCAATGTCAAATAATCCTCAGAGTGAAGATATTGGTCTGAAAGGCTTTTTTCCATCTGCTGATACAGAATCGATAAGTCATGAAGCTTTTCAGATAAAACACGTTCCCCGCGATACTCGGAAGCCGTTCCGCTTTCCGCCATCCGGCGGATATCTTCCGGTTCCAGACAGTAACGCTTAAACTCTGTCAGCATCCGTTCAACCTGTGCGGTAAACCCGCTTTTGTCACTCGCTTTTTGATAGACTTTAAACTCCTGTTTATGCTCCTCAATGAGCTTCCGCAGGAGCATCTGTACGCCTGTGCTCGTAAGAAACGGCCTGCTCATTCCTCCCGTATGCTGGAGAACGCGCCAAGCCAATCGTGAAAAGCTGAACACTTGAGCACGTATCATTCCGCCCATATCAGGCGTTTTAGCAAGCTCGTATTCCATTAAAAACGTCATTTGATCCGGGACTAGAAAAATGATCGGTTTCCCGAATGGAGCCCGGCGCAGTTCATCCTGAATGCTGTCGATGATCAGCTTCGTTTTTCCACTCCCGGACCTGCCTACTAAAAACTCTGCTCCCAAATTAGAAGACCCCTCTCTTTTTATCTCTATATATTTTATCGAATGTTGACGAAAATGACCAATCTGATTTATTGGTAAAAACGGCCTTTTCGCATATAAAAAGCTGAATTTCTCCGCACATGTCTCCCCGCCCTGCATATATTTTTTACAGAAGCCCAATTCCTAAGAATGGAGTTGAACCCCCTTGCACTACAGCTACTATCCCTATCCGGCGCCGTGCCGGGAAGACCCTGTTTTGATTCGGAATCTGGAAAAGGCCATTAACGGCGAATTCAGCGCGGTTCAATGCTGCCGCAAGCTTTCCGAACTTGCCCGCCGCGACGAAATCAGAAAGCAGATAGAAGACATCAGGCGTGCCGAAATGCGCCACCTCCGTGAATTTTCCACATTGTACGAAGCCATTACCGGCCAACACATTATGCCGAAACAAATGGGGGAGTGCCCGGACAATTTCACGAGAGGGCTGAACGCCGCTTTTAAAGATGAGCAAGAAACAGTCCACTTTTACTTGCGTGCGGCCGAGGAAACCTCAAACGTAAAAGCGAAAGGCCTCTTTACGCGCGCCGCACGGGATGAACAACATCACGCTGTCTGGTTTCTATATTATTTGATAGAAGGTTACATATACTCCGCCTGTTTTTCAAATAAAGCCGGAAAACGAAACGATACGCTGCCATGCAGAGGGTATCAACCATGGATAAAAAATTCCAAATCTTGCACCTGAGGCTCTTCAATCATGATGCGCGCGGCATAGAATATGGAAAGCATGGCCACAATCATTGCCAAGGACTTCAGTATGGCAGTGTCATCATAACAGAGAGGGTTCAAGATTCAAGAAAGAACCCTCTTTTCATTTAGACAGCCACACGGAGTACAAATCTATCCATCCCTCTTCATCAAGCATCAGGCCTTTCACATTCTCGCTTGATGTCACCTGCAGCACATTTTGATACAGCGGAATCGCATTGAATTCCTGTATAAGCTGGCAGTCAATGTCCTGCAGCATATTGATTCTCGAACAGCGGTCAGGCATCGAAAAAAAGCGTTCTGTCATTTCTGAGCATATCTGTTTCATCTTTTCAGATAGATGCTGGCACAAAAAACTGTTCTCAGACAGCAGCAAATGCAGAAAACCAAACTCACTGTCTTGATAAAACGTCGCACTGTCATGGATGATATCCGCCATCTGCACGATTTCGGGCCGGTGCAGATCAGCAGAATCACAAAATTGAAGTGTAAGCCTGATGCCATGTTGGGCGCAAACATTTTGAATCCACTCGGCGTCCTCGCGATGATCCGTTTCCGAAAAGGTATACAGCACCAGCGTTTCTCCTTTGTAGCCACTCTGCTTCAGCAATTCAGAAGGTGAAACACCTCCCCAATCAAAAGGACTCGAATGTAAAAAAGACGTAACCGGGGTTTTGCGGTGCCCTCCCGCTTCACGAACGAGCCGTTCAGAGGAAATCAGCAGGCGGAGTGCTTTTCTAAAGCTTCGATGCCAAAGAGGCCCCTTCTTTTTCAGATTGAGCGACAAATACTGAACATGCCGCTCGTCAAAAACCGTTTGCTTCTCAGGACATGTTTGTTTTTCTTGAATGGTAAAACCGTTCATCTCTCCGGCTTGTTCAGAAAACACAAACTCAACGCGATCCAAAAAAGGCCGTCCCTTAAAGTAGCGCTCATTGGCTTCAAGCACAAGCATCCGGCCGTGCTGCTGCATCACCCGAAAAGGCCCTGTTCCATTGATTCCGCCGCCCTGTTCTGCCGGCAGAATGGACAGCCGTTCATCACAAAGAACATACGGCAAAAGTTCATTCGGCTTATCAAGTATGAGCTCCACGCAATAAGAGCTGTTTTCTAAGACTTGTTTCACTCCGTATAACAGCCATTTATATGGGTTGTCAGCCTGTGCCAAAAAGCGCCGAAGCGTAAACGCAACATCCCGCGCCGTCAGCGGCTGTCCGTTATGAAAAGACACACCCTTTCGAAGAAAAAACCTCCACCGTTTTTTCCCGTCCTCTTCCCATCCATGAACCAAATGAGGCTTCGGCTCCTGCACATCCGGATCAAACGTGAGCAGTGTATCAAATATTTGTTTGACGAAATGCCCCTCAGACCGCAAAAAGATGCGGCACGGGTCCAGGCTGCTGACAGCTTCAGGGGTGATGAACAGCCGAAGCACATCCTTCGCTCCATCCCCGCCAGTCTCTGTCACAAAGCCGAACACCTCAGAAAACCACATATCATATTCGTTTTGAAGCCCCAGAAACGCGGACTGATACTGCTGAATCAGTTCCTTTGCCTTCTTTAGTTTTCCAGCCATTGTATATTCCTTGGCGGTTTGAAAAAGCAGTCCCTCAGGCTGGCGAAGAAACGCGATTTTGGATTTGCGGCCGCGTCCCGCCCCGCTTTCCCGGATAATCCAATTCTTATTCTCCAGCTTGTGTAAAATGAGCTTTGCATTTCTTTCTGTACAAAATAAACAGTCAGCAATCTCAGTGAGCGTCATTTCATTCATTTGTCCATACGCAGCGTGTCCTGTTTTTACAAGTGCCACATAGTGCTCAATCAGCTTCAATCCCCGCACCTCCCGATAAAAGGGGAATCTTTTTCTCTTCTTTTCTTCACTTTTTGGGCCGCCATCCCTTCTATACACTACTACTATATCAAAACGCGAAAGGCGGCGATCACATGTTATCCAGCTTTCAATCTATTAAATCGAGATACACCGCTCCCGTTTGGCTCCGCTTTTTCGGCGAAATGCTGACAAGCCTGACAGGTGCAATGATGGGCCCTTTTATGGTGTTGTATCTGCATGAACAATTAAACGGCAGTGTTATGATCCCCATGCTGATCATCAGTCTTCAGCCATTTGCCGATATTTTCCTGACGCTCGTTGCAGGACGGGTGACGGACCGGCTTGGGCGGCGCACCGCGATTCTGATCGCATTGCTTCTGCAATCAGCGGCAATGACGGGGTTTGTGTTTGCTGAGCATGCGTATGTTTTCGCCTTTCTCTATGTCATGAATGGTGTCGGGAGATCATTGTACATTCCTGCCTCCCGCGCCCAAATTGCCGAAAGCACGCCGGAAAGCAGACGTTCTGAAGTGTTTGCGGTCATCAATGCAATCTATTCAGCGGGCCTGACGGCGGGGCCTGTGCTGGGGGTGCTGCTGTACAATCATAACCCCGTTTGGATATTCGCTTTAGATGCCGCAGCATTGTTCATCTACTTTCTGATCGCTGCACTGAAACTGCCAGAAACGAAGCCGCTACACACAGCTGCAACACCGGAAATGTCCGAGAGCTTTACAATATACAAACCCGTGCTGCTTCTTTTGCTGCTGTCTCTTCCCATCAGCATGTTATACGCGCAAACAGAAACAACATACAGGCTGTTCAGCAAAAACATGTTTTCTGATTATCTGTCCATGCTGACCATCTACTCGGCGGCAAAAGCTTTATTCAGCTTTGTCCTCCAAGTTCCTCTTGTCAAAGGGACAGAAAAGCTTTCACTGAAAACAATCCTTTTCATTACTTATATCTGCTACTCCCTTGCTGCTGCCGGCTTTGCATGTTCAACCTCCGTGACCATGCTATTAGTGACGGCAGCCGTGATGACGGTTGGCGAAAGCATCGGATTAACTCACATCCAGACCTTCATCTCGAGATTGGCACCGCCTCATCTGCTCGGCCGGTTTTATGCGGTATACGGCCTGCATTGGGATATATCCCGCTCAATCGGACCACTGGCAGGCGGGTTGATCCTGACATCGTTTGGCGGAGAAGTGATTTTCTACGCTCTTACCGTATGTTTGTTAGCAGCAGGTTTATGTCTGACTTACACAATAGAAAAGCTCGAACACCAGGTCATAAGAAAAATGAATAGCTAATAGAAAATAATTCATCATTTCTTTATCAACGAAAATATACTATAGTAATCATACATTCACTACGTGAACAATTGGAGTGTTACGTGAAAAGGAAGAAGGGTTTTACATTGAAGAAAGACGAACATCTCCTCAAAGATCTATGGTTTATCGCAATCAGTGCAGCCGGGGGATTTATTCTTTCATTAACCGGAATATCAATTGGATGGATGATCGGAACGCTGATTATCGCCTGCTGCCTCGCCATGATACGGCCGGCATGGCTGATGATGACGCCGGACCAAAAAGGAATTAACCGCCGATGGCTCGCCCTCGGGCAAGTGATTCTCGGCATAGAATTGGGCCAAAAGCTGAATTTATCCGTTCTCTCTGTCCTCAAAGACCATTGGTTTTCAGTCGGCGTTATGCTGGTATTGTCTATACTTATGGCCATGCTGTCAGGATATGTGCTTTGGCGTTTCAGCAAAACGGATATGATGACCAGCTTTGTCGGTACGGCTCCCGGCGGGCTGTCCGCCATGCCGAGCATCGCACAGGAGGTCGGCGCCAATACCGCCATTGTCAGCCTCGTTCAAATGATGCGGGTGCTGCTCGTGGTGCTTTCCATTCCGTTTTTAGTCATCCTGATCTATACAAAACAAGATCGTTCCGCAAGTGCCGCAGCAGAAACGCTTTCCTCAGCAACGACGGATTTTAGGCTCGCTCCCGTTTTGTGGACCGCCGTTCTGATTCTCGCTGCCTGGGGCGCTTGCAAAGCTGCGAAATGTTTAAAATTTCCGGCACCATGGCTGCTCGGCAGCATGCTCGGTGCAGCTCTTATACATGTTGGCGGTGCTGCGGTGACAGGGCACGACATGACGGCATGGTGGCCGTCACAAGCTAACTATGTGTCGCAAGTATTTCTCGGGGCAACGATCGGCTCTAAGATGTACAAAAGCATGTTTACCGGCGTCACCCGCATTATCATCGTCGGATTTGTCTCATCCGTCGGTTTAATCGCGGCTATGTTTTTAAGCGCCGTGATCGTTTCCAAGCTGACAGGAATCTCCCTCATCACTTCTGTTCTGGCATTTGCGCCTGGCGGCATTGCAGAAATGGCGACGACGTCTGTTACCTTGCATGCCGATTCCACCTTTGTCGTTGCGGTTCAGGTCATACGCGTCATCCTTGTCATTGCCCTATTGCCGCCGTTTTATCGCCTGCTTCACCATCTTCATGGTGAGAAAAAAGGCACAGAGAGTTCGATAAGCGGCAGCAATCCCTAGTTGAAAAAAATTCACAAGTGGTATATTTAAATGGAAAAGAGAATTGTTCACTCTATTCTGTAGAGTATGGAAGACTTCAAAATGGGGCAGGTAAGTGTAAATAGCTTCAATCAAGATATTTCGTTGTTAATCGAGACAGCTCGTCGAAAGTATGAGAATGCGTTGATTGGAAATTGCTGACACAAATGAATTACAAGTAAAAACGGATACAGCATAGAGAGCCATGAGTAATGAAAAATCATCAAGACTCCTGATGGATTGGTTGAAATGGAGTTTATGAAGGAAGTCTCTCTAGATTACCACTCTTGCTTAATAGCATAGGGTGGTTTTTTTATTGTATATGTCTGCTCATCCGCATTGCTGAACAAAAATTTGTTTGATCAGAACTTGCATCAGATTTGAAGTAATGCTGCCAGAGGGCGAAATGAAAGGCGAAGAAATCATTGACGACTTTGGTATAGGAGCATTTGTGAGAATTTCAAAAAACAGGCTTCCTGATTGAAAAAGAGGTTAAATATGAATAACCTCTTTTTCTATATAAAGATATAAAATGATACGGAAGTGAAAACCTAGAGTTAAGTTGATTCTCTTATAATAAGATTTGTTGGCAGTTTAATAATTTTTCTGTTTAAAGAAGTGTTACCCGAAATATACTCGATTATTTTCAACACAGCCTGTTGACCTAATTCTATTACGGGAATATCAATTGTTGTTATGGTCGGAGTAACGACTTGGCAAATCAATTGGTTGTCAAAACCAATTACAGCTAAATCTTCTGGAACATGAAAGCCATTTTTTATCGCCTGTTTAATAATCCCTGCAGCGACTTGATCATTTCCTGTAAATATTGCTGAGGGTCTGTCCTTTAAATCCTTTATCTTATTAAAAACACGAAAGCCATCCTCGATATTAAACAATTCGCCGAATATCCATTCGTTTCTATGATGTAAATTGTAATCTTGTAAAGCTTTCAAGTAACCCTCTTTCCTCTGACATTGAGCTTCGCTATATGGAGTATCAAAACAAAATCCAATTTTTTTATGTCCTCTTTCAATTAAATGTTCAACCCCCATGTATGCGGCTTCAAATTCATCATACCCAATGATCGTGATGTCCGCTGAGTGATGATATTCATTACATAATAAGATAGGACCATACTTTAAGAAAGGGGATATCTTACCCCATTCATTTTCTAAAGTTCCAAGAATAATACCATCAACTTCTTTGTGTTTCAATAACTCTAATAGTTCTATCTCTGTCTGTTGGTCATAAAAGGTTTGAAATACAATGACCTTGTAATTCTTAAACAGCGCTTCATGAGAGACCCCTTTTATTAATTGAGCAAAAAATGGATGGTCGATACTCGGAACCGATAAAGCTATCGTTTGTGTCTTATTTCTCCTAAAATTCCGAGCTAAATAATTGGGCGTGTAGTCAAGTTCGTTAATAGTGTTTAAGATCATATCTCTTTTTTCTTTCGACACATAAGGGTGATTATTCAATACTCTTGATACTGTGGTTTTAGACACGTTGCATAATTTTGCTATCTCATCAATTGTAGGCATATTTTCCCTTCCTTAAAAAAGTTATTGACATGTTATCGGTTTCAGAAATTAGGATAAATTTGTAACAAATTTTTAAGATTAAAAAAATCATTGGAGGTACTGTTCATGCAAAAACAGGTTAAAGTTTTAGGTAAAAGTAAAGAAAACATGTTACTACTAAAACACTTAAAAGGTGACGTACAAGGAAAAGAACTTGTTATTGAAGACAGTATTGTAAACGAGCGGTGGAGACAAGTATTAAAAGAAAATACAGATATTGAAAATGACCTTTTCAACTACCAAAAAAATCGCGAAATAAGTAAAGTCCCTTTTATGCCTGTCGATAGATTAATAACCAATGATGAAGTGGATGATATCTTAAATGCTTTAACTAAAGTTTTGCCAACTGGAAAATTTACGAGCGGTTCCTATTTAGATCAATTCGAAAATGTTTTATCTACATATTTACATAAAAGGTATGTAATTGCAACCAGCAGTGGAACAGATGCTATTATGATAGGATTATTGGCTTTAGGGTTAAACCGAGGGGATGAAGTGATCATGCCGGCTAATAGCTTTTCAGCTACTGAAAATGCTGTGTTAGCTGTGGGAGGCGTTCCTATCTATGTAGATATTAACCCACAAACATTCTGCATCGATCCTGACAAAATTGAGGAAGCAATAACTCCTTATACAAAGTTTATTCTACCTGTGCATTTATACGGAAAACATTCAGAAATGAAGCATATCCGTCAAATAGCAAATCGTTATCAATTAAAAGTCATTGAGGATGCTTGCCAAGGAATTGGACTGACAGACTTAGGAAAGCATGCAGACATCACTACATTAAGTTTTAATCCATATAAGAATTTTGGTGTTTGTGGTAAGGCTGGGGCAATAGCAACTGATGATGAAGAACTCGCTAAAAAATGCATTCAATTTAGTTATCATGGTTTTGAAGTAAATGTGAAAAATAAGAAAGTCATCAATTTTGGATTTAATTCAAAAATGGACAATATACAGGCAGCAATTGGTTTAGAGAGAATGAAGTATCTTTCATTAAACAACTTCAAAAGATTATTCTTGGCGGATAGATACATTACTCAACTAGCAGAATTACAGAATAAAGGCCTTATTGAATTACCAGAATTAAGTGAAGATCATGTGTGGCATCTGTTTCCTATTAAGGTAAGAACAGAAGATAGAACAGATATCATGACTAAATTAAATGAAGATTTTGGTGTTCAAACAGATGTATATTATCCAGTACTGTCTCATATGCAAAAAACTCCTTTAGTACAGGAAAAGTATGCAAAACTCCAATTGGTTCATACGGAAAAGGCTCATAGTCAGGTACTGCATTTGCCTTTATATCCGTCATTTACTTTAGAAGAGCAAGACAGAGTAATGGAGGGACTGTTTCATGTTATTAAGCAAGATGTCGGAGTATAAAACGTTATCCAAGGTTGAACATCCTAAGTATATTGTTTTTTGTGATTTTGATGAAACGTATTTTCCGCATACAATCGATGAACAGAAACAACAAGACATATATGAACTCGAAGACTATCTAGAACAAAAAAGTAAAGCTGGGGAACTACTAATCGGATGGGTTACTGGGAGTAGTATAGAATCTATTCTCGATAAAATGGAACGAGGAAAATTTAGATATTTCCCGCATTTTATAGCTAGTGATCTTGGAACTGAAATTACGTACTTTTCAGAGCATAACTTCGGACAGCAAGATAATGAGTGGAACAGTCGTATAAATGAAGAGTTTAGTAAAGAAAAGATTGAAATGCTCGTGAACCAGTTACACGAAAAAAATAACATTCTTTTGAATCCTCAAACTCAATTAGGAAAGTCACGGTATAAGCATAATTTTTATTATCAGGAACAAGATGAAATAAACGACAAGAAAAACCTATTAGCAATTGAAAAAATCTGCGAGGAATACGGAGTTTCAGTTAATATAAATCGCTGTAATCCCTTAGCAGGTGATCCAGAAGACAGCTATGATGTAGATTTTATACCCATGGGTACAGGGAAGAATGAAATTGTGAAGTTTATGTTAGAGAAATACAACCTAAATACCGAAAAAGCGATCGCATTTGGAGATAGCGGAAATGATGTTCGTATGTTACAAGCAGTCGGGAATGGATATCTGTTAAAAAATGCAACACAAGAAGCCAAAAACCTGCACCAACTTATATCTGATAGTGAGTACTCAAAAGGAATTACCAATACCTTAAAAAAAATCATTGGATAATGAGGAGGAATTAGATATGAAGAAGATTGGTATTATAGGTGCAGGTGGTATTGCAAGAGCTCATGCAACTGCTTTATCTACAATAAAAAATGCAGAGTTAGTAGGGGTGTATGACATCAATCAACAAAACGCGGAAAGCTTTGTTAAAACTTTCGGTGGGAAAGCATATGAAAATGTAGATGAACTAATTGATGTCTCAGAAGGTTTAATTGTAGCATCTCCAAACTTTTGCCATAAAGAACATGCTTTGCAAGCATTAGCAAAACATAAGCATGTATTGTGTGAAAAGCCTATGGCCATTTCTCTTGAGGAAGCAAGCATAATGAAAGATACTGCTGAAAGGTTAGACGTAAGAGCTAGTATGGGATTTAATTATAGATATCTGTCTTATGTAAATATTTTGAAAAGCTTAATTATCAATCATGAACTAGGTAACATACTGTCCATAAAAGTACACTTCAAGAAAAACAGTGCAATTAGACGTAAGAAGTTTACTTGGAGAGATGACGCTAATAGTAAGAAGACTAGTGGATCATTGGGGGATCTGGGTATTCACCTCATCGACATGGTATGGTATTTGTTTGAGAGTGATTTCATTCCAGAATCAGTAAGAGCAAAGATGAACACAAATGTAAAAACAAAAGAGGATAAACAGGTACTTGTAGATGACTATGCAGAAATTTATGGTCAACTGAAGAACAAGGTATTTGTAAATATCATCACATCAAAATGTTCTGTACCTGAAGACTGTGGTTTTAGCATTGAGGTAGTTGGACACAAAAAAGAATTTAAATACCACACGGGTAATCCTCACGTTTACAAGCTCATAGATGGCTTGAACGTGGTAGACTGCCAGGTACCGCAAAGTTTATTAAACGATCCGCCAAACGAATTTTATGGTTGGGCTGATTCTTTTAGAAACGAGTTAATCAATTGGATTGCATCAACTCAGAAAGATTGGGTTGAGATCCCTTCTTTTAACGATGGTTTTAGATCGCAGGAAGTATTAGAAATGTTCTTTGAGAAAGATAGCAACCCTCAAACAATGTCTGTTCTTTAGCAGTCAATTCGTATTTCGAAGAGGTAAGTTACTAAAAAAGCAGGAATTTATTTTCCTGCTTTTTAATATAGGGGTGTAATGAATGTTAAGAGGGACATATTTATTTGGATATGCTTTCTTTTTTACAGTAGGTATTATCCATATATCAACAGGGAGTTTGACACCATTTCTGTTAGAATCTTTTAACAAGACAACAGATGATATTTCGGTCATCATTTTCTTTCAATTTACCGGATTCCTAAGCGGCGTATTAATCGCACCGTTAATGATTAAGAAATACAGTCACTTTAGGACACTTACGTTAGCTTTGACAATAATGCTTGTAGCGTTAAGTATCTTTTTTCTAACTAAGGATTGGTATTATATTGTTGTAATGGCTTTTCTCTTAGGATATGGAGCAGGTACATTAGAAACGACAGTTGGTTCCTTTGTTATTGCTAATTTCGAAAGTAATGCAGAAAAAATGAGTAAGTTGGAAGTTCTCTTTGGATTAGGGGCTTTATCTTTTCCATTATTAATTAATGCTTTCATCGATATTAATAACTGGTATTTACCGTATTACTGTATATTCACCTTTTTGTTCGTCCTATTAGCAGGGTGGTTCATTTTCTTATCCAAGAACCGAAAGTACGCTAAGAATGCTAACCAGCAAGTGGCCTTGCCAAATGTAGGAGCATTTCAATACTTTATAGGAGATAGAAAAAAATCAAAGCAATTAGGCTTTTTTGTATTTTTCGCTTTCCTATATGCTGGAATTGAAACAAATTTCGCCAACTTTTTACCTTCAATCATGATAAACCAAGACAATAAACAAATTAGTCTCATAAGTGTCTCCTTTTTCTGGGTAGGGATCATCATAGGAAGAATACTGATCGGTTTAGTAAGTAGGAGGCTTGATTTTTCTAAGTACCTCCTCTTTAGTTGTAGTTGTTTAATTGTTCTGTTGATTGCCTTCTCTTATATAAGTAACCCAATACTTCAATTGTGTGGTACATTTTTGATTGGTCTAAGTATAGCGGGCATATTTCCCATTGCTTTAACACTAGCATCAATCATTATTCAGAAGTACGTTGACGAAGTTACAAGTTTATTTATTGCTTCGGCAAGTTTCGGAGGAGCGATAATCTCTTTCTTAATTGGATGGAGTTTAAATCAGGATACGATCTTATTAACCATGGGAATATTTACAACTATGGCGGTGATTCTAGTAGGGATTTCTGTAAAGATTAGGAGAACTAAAACAGAAGACCCTATTTCACTTGAAAGCAAAGCTTCAAAAACACAGTAAAAAACGTGTGAATGAAAGATACTCATAGACATATCGTAAGTAAGAAGAGGACTTAATGTCCTCTGTTTATATGGAGAAAACAGTGTTTTAGCACGGGAGATAGAAGGGATTGTAATTGGATTCTTTACCTGTCCGAGATACGCACAGGTGACGTAGCAAAGGTATTTACAGAATTGTTTTATGATGCATCCATAAATTAACCTGTTGCTGCCATCAACAATAGCTGCTGAATTGGAACCGCTCATTAGCACATGGTTAAAGAAGATTAAAAATTTAACTATCAAATGTGGAGATTTCAAGAAAAGTGTCAAACTAGACATTCAGTATAAGGACAAACCTATACTTTAGAATATGCTGAAAATGTCAACGAAGATGTATACAAAGCCAAGTTGAATATTATATATTTTTTGTGTCACAACAGGAATTTAGAAGCACTGAATGCAAAAATATCCATTCTTAAAGAAAAGAAATTGTGGTCGACGTGGCAGAGTTATCAGAAAACGTAACTGTATACTTTAAAAAGAAAAATAATTCTAACATTTCCTTGACATATTTTAAGGATGCATCAAAAGCCAAAGATCAAATTTTGAGATTAACCGAAGATGCATGTAAACTAAAGGAGAAACCTTAAAATTAATGGGGCGTTATGATGAAAAAGATTTTTAAAGGGGTTTTGCTGCGCGACAATCCCGAGAAGGCAATGCACTTATATTACGGATTATGTTTAGGTATCTGGCTGATTTACAATTTAGTAACATCCGGTTCCCCCGGACTGCCGCTTATCATTTTAGCCGGAGGAAATTTGATTTACGTTACAATCTTGAAAAAGAAAGAGGAAACGTAAAAAACACACACCCGGTGCGTGTTGATTGTTGACAAAATCCTAAAACGATGAATCGTTTTAGGATTTTGTCATCTTTTCAACGTGATTGAAAACCCTTGCTGCTGAAGAAAGTGAGTATGGAAGCAAAGAAACTGTTCTAATTCGTATGCACCAACGCGCAGACCAGACAACGAACCAGAGTTTGCCGACACGCTGAACCACGCATCCTGTGCATGGTTTTTTATTCAAAAACGCTGTGGATACCTTCTTCAATCTCTTCTGAGGATGGATACCACTTTGTCACCAAATCCCGTAACAGCCGTTCCGCAAAAAGAATTTCTTCCTCAGTGTACCGGTCAAAAAATGACAGAAAACGCTGTTCGACCTTCTGATGATAATATTTGTGCAACCCATGCAGTTTTTTTCCAGCCGGCGTCAAACGGAAGTAGACCTCCTTCTTATTATCGCTAAGCTGTGTTCTGTGAAGGAAGCCGGCGCCAAGCAATTTTGTGCTGATGCGTGACACCGTCGCTTTTGTTGTATTCATTTTTTCAGCAATAGACGTGACATTAATCGGCTCATTGTCTCCGACACAGGATAGAACATGAATTTCTGTCATCGTCAATTGTGATTTACTCCCGTGCTCGTCATCCAGCTTCTTCAACTCGTCAGCCAAAAAGGCTTTCATGAGTCCCTCCCATTTCTCCTGTTGATGAATGAGCTCCGCATATAATTCAAAAAGATTGCGTTTCGTATGATCTGTGTTCATCGGGTTTTCCATCCTTTTTCATTCGATTGTTCCTTCTATCATACCGTTTTGTTACAGATGAAACAATCGAATTGCGTTACACCGGACTGGTGACGGAAAACCATCGGCTGATTCCTGTTTGAATCACCCCGGCACAATCGGGCGCTGATGCATCCACCGCCCAGGCAACATGTCCATCAGGGCGAATCAATACCGTATGCACGTCCCGCCACTTTTCATTCGGTTCTGCAAGCGAGGCGTTTACCGTACGCAGGCCTTTCACTCGGCTATGATCATCAGCTTCTTGTATCAATGACAGTAAAACGAATGTCCCGTTTTGAAGACAGCTGTACAGCCGTTCCGAACTGCCACCGGGAACATTCAGCTTCATATCCGGGAGTCTTAACCCGTTCAAACGATGCGGCGGCATATCCGGATCAGCTTCATACCTGACATCAAGCGCGGAAATTTGCCCCGCTACATATCGATTCACTTCAGGGAAGGCGAGCAGCTCCGATATCATACTGCGCAAATGGAGTCCTGCTTGAGTGAAATCAATCAGTTTTGTCTGTGCCTCCGTGTTCCTCAGGAGCCCTTCAGCAGCCGGGTGCCGCTCCTTATGGTAGCTGTCCAAAAGCCACGAAGGCGCAGCGCCCTTGACTGCCGCCGCCAGCTTCCACCCAAGGTTCATCGCATCCTGAAGGCCGACATTCAGCCCTTGGCCGCCCGCTGGAAAATGAATATGCGCCGCATCCCCTGCAAGAAAGATTCTGCCGTCCCGATACCGCTTCGCTTGGCGTGCGGCGTTCCCGAACCTTGACATCCACGAAGGCTCACTTAAACCGAAGTCAGTTCCGCAAATTCGTATAAGATCAGTTTTTAGCTCCTCCTCAGTGACCGGCACATCTTTCGGTGTCTGAGTACGGTATGGGCTGATTACGACGACACGGTATCGGCCCGGGGAAAGCGGAACAATCATCGCACCGCCCTCTTTTGTGCAAAGGGACAGCACTCCTGACGGCGGCGGAGAAAGGAGCTCCACATCTCCAAGCGCCGCTGTAACGGTGCTGTCGGTACCCGGAAACTCAATTCCAGCCTGTTTCCGGACAGTGCTACCTGCACCATCGGCACCAATGACAAACTTGCTTATGATCGTCCGCACACTCCCCTCCCGATCCTTGAAAATCGTTTGCGCCCCTTCCCTGTTTTGCGTAACCGCCAGCGCCTCTGCTCCTCTAAACATCTCTGCTCCCAGACTTCGCGCATGTTCCTCAAGCAGCTGCTCCGTTTTAGCCTGCGGAAGCAAAAGCGTGTAAGGACAGCTCGTATCCAAGCCTGAAAAATCAAGACGGGTATCCAGCATCGAAAAGTGCCCGGAAGGTACCTTGCTCCCCTTGGATACAAACCGCTCCAAGAGCCCTCTCATCTCAAGTAGCTCCAGCGTGCGGGGATGCAGCGTCAGCGCCTTGGAATAAGGAACAGGCTTTTCAAGCCGCTCAATCACACATGTTTTCACCCCGGCCATCGAAAGCTCGGAAGCCAGCATCAACCCGACCGGCCCTCCCCCTATAATCACAGCTTCAACATTCATTTTAATCACTCCTTTTGTTTCATATAAAACGAATAAAAACCAATAAAAACAATCCAAAATCAAAAACGAATTCTATTTTTGTTACACGTGAAACAATTTTGATTATAACTCCTTACAAATTTTTCTTCAACACATTTTTCCAAACCAGCGCAAAAAAGACGCCGTTTCAATTGGCGTCTTTTTTTATTCAGAATCGGAGATCACACCGACAATCTTTTTTTCACTAATCGGACCAAAGTGCCGGCTATCGAAGCTGTATATGCGATTATCTCCAACAACAAAATATTGTCCTTTCGGCACTCTGCTTGTTCCTGTCACATCTTTCAAGGTAAAATCACCCGTTACATGGCTTCCGGCAGAAACAGATTTCAAATGCTTCAAAAATGGCTCAGCAACCTGCTTTCCGTCCACATACAGCTGATCATCTTTATATTTGATCGATTCACCGGGCAGGCCGATCACCCGCTTAATCAGCACTTTTTGATCAGGGCCTTTGAAAAGGACAATATCAAAGCGATGAATGGTTTTAAATCGATGCGAAAATTTATTAACCAACAATTCGTTCCCTTCATGAAAGGTCGGGTTCATACTGACGCCTTCCACCTTGTAATCAATAAAGACGGCATTTTTAACCTGTATGGCGAGAACGACGGACACTACACCGGCAAGAAACCAAAACCTTTTTTTCATGTTACTGTCTCCCTCCATCATTGCTCACGCTGACTGGCTCTCACATGCAAATACCGCTCCACCTTTTTGCCCACATACCATAAAACAGCGATCACCAATACAGCAATGATCGTTCGTATCGGCTGTGTGATGAGCGCGTGCAGATCATATCCGATAAAGCTGATCATAAAAATCATGACAAGCTTCCCCGAAGCTGCCGCCAAAATAAACGGCCGCGTTCCGATCCTCGACAAACCGGCAACAACATTCACCGCGGCTGACGGTGTAAACGGAAAACAAAGCAGAAGAAACATAGGGCCAAAGCCGTGTCTTTCCACCCATAACATCAGTTTTCTGACCGACGGGTGACTGCGGATAAATCCAAGCAATCTTCTCTGCCCGTATTGACGGACAATCAAAAAGACAAGTATAGATCCAGCAGTTGATCCCGCCCATGACAGGATGAATCCTTCCCACAGGCCAAACGAGTTCGTATTCGCCACCACAAACACGATCAGCGGCAAAAATGGGAGAAATGCTTCTACTAAAGGCAGCAGCACAGCAATGAGCGGACCTAAAGCCCTGTAGCTTTGGAATAATTCAGTTAAGTTTTCTTGTGTAAAATAGGATAAAAAATGATCCAACATTTATACTCCTTACCGGGTTTGTCTATCCTTATTCTACACATTATCAGCAAAAAACTAAAAAGTTTTGGCGATTTTTTCTGTATTGAAACATTTCACCAGCCAATATAGAATATACAGAACGAACGTTCCCGTAAGAAAGAAGGAGTCAGCATGCCGAATTTGCAGGAAGAAATATACGATTTAATTGAACGGGCTCTTTTTTTGCCCATGGCCATTACGATTTTAAATCGTGATCTCGCCGGAATTGAGCAAAGCACTTTAAAATTGAAGCATCCTTATAAACAGCTTATCAGCGAATCATTAAAAATAGCACAAAAGGATTTGATTGAGGTCAGAAAAGAGCTGAGGAAAAGAAAAATTGTGATCCACGAGGCGGAACGCGATGAGGCCTTTACGCTTTATGTATTTGTGATCGAAGGTTACGAAGAAAAGCACCGTTATTTTAATCCGCGAATCCGTGAACAGGTTAGCGAATTATTAACGTTTTATCTATTTGCCCCGGACAGGCCATAAGTCTTTTGAATCATTTTGCGGCTTTCCGAAACTGCCCGCTCCCTCTTCGGGCAATTCCAATAATAAATTTCAGACAATTCACACTATACAAACAAAATGAATTTATTTATAATTCGAACCACAGCCTTTCACCCCAAAAAATGACATGTGCCGCCATATTTCCCGACATCATTTTCAGTACGCTCCGGCTTGCACACCCCACCTTAAAATAAAAGGAGGATTCTATGAAACTGATTCACGTTCTCGCCGCTTTGCCCTTTATTGGTATCTTACTCGGCATCCCTTTCGCAAATAAAATGACTCCCTATGTGTTGGGCATGCCGTTTATTCTTGCCTATATCGTGATGTGGGCTCTTTTGACCTCTGCGTTGACGGCGATTGTATATGTCCTCGACAACGAAAATAAAAAGGAGGAAGCAGAATGAACGCAGCTCTCATCATCATTTTCGGCGTCCTGCTCTTGAGCATTTTTCTCGGTATACGCGCCCAAAAAGGAAAAGACATGAACCTTGAGCAGTGGACGGTTGGAGGCCGCGGCTTCGGAACCTTGTTCGTCTTCTTATTGATGGCAGGCGAAATTTATACCACATTTACGTTTCTCGGCGGAAGCGGCTGGGCCTATGGAAAAGGCGGACCGGCCTTTTACATCATTGCCTACGGCTGCCTGGCCTACATCCTTTCTTATTGGCTCCTGCCGGCTGTTTGGAAGTACGCGAAACAGCATAAGCTGATGTCGCAGTCTGATTTTTTCACCCAAAAATATAACAGTCCGCTGCTTGGCGTGCTCGTTTCACTGGTGGGCATCGCCGCGCTCATTCCGTATCTTGTGCTGCAGCTGAAAGGCCTCGGGCTGATTGTATCGGAAACATCGTACGGCAAAATCTCCCCCGCCGCCGCCATCTGGATCGGCGCCATTTCCATCACGGTTTACGTTATGGTTTCCGGCATTCACGGATCTGCCTGGATATCGGTTGTGAAAGACATTATGATTTTGGTCGTTGTTCTGTTTTTAGGTGTGTATTTGCCCATTCATTACTACGGCGGATTTCAAGACATGTTTCAGCAGATTGAAACGGCAAAGCCGGGCTTTCTTACGCTTCCTGAAACGGGGCAAAGTACGGCGTGGTTCAGTTCAACCGTGCTCTTAACAGCCCTCGGGTTTTATATGTGGCCTCATACATTTTCCGCTTCGTATTCAGCCGAAAACCCAAGAGTCTTTCGCAAAAACGCCATCATCATGCCTCTATACCAGCTGGTCCTGCTCTTCGTCCTGTTCGTCGGCTTTGCCGCTATCCTCCAAGTGCCTGGTTTGAAAGGTACGGACGGTGATTTATCGCTTTTGAGACTGTCTCTGCAAACCTTTGACCCATGGTTTGTCGGGATCATCGGCGCTGCCGGACTGCTGACGGCGCTTGTGCCGGGGTCTATGATCTTAATGTCAGCTTCCACCCTGTTTGCAAAAAATGTGTACAAAGTGTTCGCACCCCGCACGACAGAACAGCACGTATCGACACTTGCTAAATATGCAGTGCCGGTGATCGCGCTGATTTCGGTTTATTTTACGTTCAAAGGCGGTAATACCATCGTTACACTGCTATTAATGGGCTACAGCCTCGTCACACAATTATTCCCAGCCCTGCTGTTCAGCTTGTTCAAGCATAATATAGTAACGAAGCAGGGAGCCTTCGCCGGCATCGTTACAGGTGTCGGAGCGGTGTCTTATATTACATTGACGGAAACGACGATCAGCACTTTATTTCCGGCGCTGCCGCAAGCCGCAAAAGACGTAAATGTCGGCATCGTCGCCCTGCTTTTGAACATCACAGTCATGGCAGCAGTAAGCTTTGTGACAAGAAAAGCGAAAAGCGCTGCGGCCGATCAAGCGGCGTAAATAATAAAAAAGCAATCTGCACATCAGATTGCTTCAGATTGTAGACAAAGTCCTAAAACGTTTTCGTTTTAGGACTTTGTCATCTTTTCAGCGTGATTGAAAACCCTTGAAGTCTAGGAAAGACGAGCATTGGAGCGGAGCGAATGTTATAATTCGTGAGCACCAACGCGCAGGACTGACAACGAATGCGAGGGTTTGTCAACACGCTGAAGCAATCTGCACATCAGATTGCTTTTCCTTGTTTAGCGTTCGCAGGCGATATAATCTTTATCGCGGTCTTTCTTTTTATTGGCATCATAAAGCGCCTTAGAGACGTAAGGCTTGTACTTCGTTTTTCCGCCTTTATTTTTCACCTTCGATGTGCGGGCCACCCCGCCTTTGTATACTTTGTTTAACTCCTTGCAGTTCTTATAGACTTTCACCTTTGTTTTGGCTTCCGCCACATGGCCGGCTCCGTATGAAAAACCGAAAACGAGACCGAGTGATAACAAAACCGCCGCCGCTTTTTTCATGACGATTTACTCCTCCTCATACCCAATATTTAGTTGTTTTATAGCTGGATTTCATCTTAATTCATACAGTCAAATTTGACAAGATAAATATGGAAAAAGAGTTGCGTTTTTCTTGTCTTTCAGCATTCAAACTGTCAAAACATGTTTTCCTGAAAATACTCAGGGGTACACATACGAATGTACACCAAACAGAAAAGGAGCGTTGATGATGTCTGATTCAAATCTTAGCAATCCTTTAACAGCATTTTTTCATGATGAATTTCCCGAACAATATCAACAACCGCCCGGCCTGCAGCAGAACATGAAGCCAGTGCCGGATTGCGGAGAAAAAAGCTACAAAGGATCGGGTAAACTAACCGGCCGAAAAGCGCTTGTCACCGGCGGCGATTCCGGTATCGGCCGAGCGGCAGCGATTGCTTACGCCCGGGAAGGCGCCGATGTGGCCATTAACTACCTGCCTGCGGAACAGCCTGATGCTGAAGAAGTGAAAGAACTGATAGAAGCAGAAGGGCGAAAAGCAGCACTGATCCCCGGAGACTTGAGTGACGAATCCTTCTGCCAGGATTTCGTCAAACAGGCGCATCAGGAACTTGGCGGTCTGGATGTGTTGGCGCTGGTCGCCGGCAAACAGCAAGCGGTCGAAAACATCGAAGATCTGCCCACTGAACAAATCTATAAAACATTTGAAGTGAACGTCTTTTCCCTTTATTGGGTTGTAAAAGCGGCGCTTCCGTATTTGCCTGAGGGCGCATCAATTATTACCACCACCTCAGTTGAAGGCTACAATCCAAGCCCGATGCTGTTAGATTACGCAGCAACGAAAAACGCCATTATCGGCTTTACCGTCGGATTGGGAAAACAGCTGGCTTCGAAAGGAATAAGAGTGAATTCAGTAGCGCCCGGGCCAATTTGGACACCGCTGCAAATTTCCGGCGGACAGCCGACGGAAAACATCCCTAAATTCGGCCAAGGCACGCCGCCGTCACCTTTAAACCGTGCGGGCCAGCCAGTGGAATTGGCAGATGTTTATGTATTTTTAGCTTCAGAGAATTCAAGCTATGTGACATCCCAGGTATATGGCATCACCGGAGGAATTCCGACTGCCTAAGCAGGAGAAGGAGCTGTCCTGTTTGGTCAGCTCCTTTCTATTTTCTAATACCGCTCCCCAAGCTCACGCAAAATAAAATCATAAATCATCTTCGTCCGCTCTTCCTTCGGATACAGCATAAATTCCTGCCGTTTTGGCACGCGGTGTTCGATTCTGTCCTGGAATTTGGTTCTGAGCCACGCTGTCCGGTAAACCTGGTTTTCGAACGAATTGCAGGAGATCGGCAGCTCCATTGTTTTGCCGTTCGAAAATGTCACTTCCGTATCGTCGAATGCAGTCGGTTTGAATTCTTTTACGTACACATGGGAAATCCAGCCGCATTGGGGTCTTGTCGAAGAAAGTGTAGGGAATAAAAAGATTTGGTTCGAAGGGTCCACCATGATCGGCGGTTTGTGTGAAATTTTTGTCACTTCATAAGTTCCCGCTTTTCTTCCCGCATAGCTTGATCCGAAAAAACGGCAGCTTCTGTCGACGATTTGCAGCGGCTTCATGCTGACATAAAATACGCAGTCTTTTTCAATAATTTTGGAACAGATTTTGCCGTCAATTTCTTCTGGCAGCACGGCAATTGTTGCGCCGTTTACTTCATACGATTCTAAAGGTGCGTCAGTTTTCTGACTCATATTATAGCCTCCATCCTTTTTCTGCAAAATTTATACTAATAATCTATCATCTGTTTTTATAAAACGACAGGTTTTTTTAACAAATAAGCTAAAATCATCTTTTAATGATATTTTCTGGTACTAAATTACTAGTAATAACCCGATTTTACATTCATATGATCTACCGGTTTACGGCATTTTGCAGGATATGTCGATAGATTGCCAAGTATTAGTTGTCTAAAAATTATAAAAATTGATTGATTTTTTCGACCGTTATCCATATACTATAAAAAAGGCATTGGGGGGATTCTTTATGAAAGAGAAAAAATCGTACACTGAGCTCATGAAGTCCCGCAACACGCAAAAAACAAAAGAATTTGATGTCACAATGACGGATGTCTACATTCAAATGGTGCTCGATGAATCCTTGTATAAGCGTCGGCTTGCCATGCTGACGGACCAAATCAATAAAGCCTTGGACAAAAAAGATAAAGATGCGTTTCTTACGCTCTCTAAAGAATATGCAGCGCTCAAGCAGAGCGAATAAGCCAATCCTTAAGGATTGGCTTTTTATTACCCATTCACAATTGTTCCGCCATTGACGTGAATCGTCTGTCCTGTGACATAGGTGGAATCGTCGCTGGCAAGGTATAGATAGCTTGGCGCCACTTCCACCGGCTGTCCCGGGCGTTCCATCGGCACATCTGAACCAAACACTTCCACATCCTTTGCGGAAAAACTGGCCGGGATAAGCGGTGTCCAAATAGGACCCGGCGCTACTGCATTGACCCGTATGCCCTGCTGAACAAGCGACTGTGAAAGTGACCTTGTAAACGTAACGATCGCTCCTTTTGTCGCTGAATAATCGATCAGCGTTTTATTCCCTTTGTAGGCGGTAATTGAGGCTGTATTAATGATGGAGCTCCCCTTTTTTAAATGAGGCAGCACCGCCTTTGTTAAGTAAAACATGGAGAAAATGTTTGTTTGAAAGGTTCTGACCAGCTGGTGGCTTGTGATTTTTTCAATGCCGGGCTGGACATGCTGCTCAGCTGCATTGTTGACCAATATATCAATGGACGAAAACGATTGGCTTGTCTGCATAACCACATCATTGCAAAACGCTTCATCCCCGACATCTCCAGCAATCAGCAGGCATTTTACCCCTTCCTTTTCTACATACTGCTTTGTCTCCTCGGCGTCCTGATGCTCATTCAAATACACAATGACCACATTAGCCCCTTCTTTTGCGAATAACACCGATACAGCGCGTCCGATTCCGCTGTCTCCTCCGGTAATAATAGCGGTTTTGCCCTCTAATTTTTTCGCTTTCTTCGGCTTATCAAAAACCGGACGCGGGTCCATGAGATATTCTAAGCCCGGTTGATGGTTCTGGTGCTGAGGCGGCAATGTTTTCTTTTTTTGATTCGCCAATGAAATCACTCCTTTTCAACCCTATTATGTTATGAACAATGCCTGCTCCCTATGTATGAAAAGATAGAAAATGGAAAAATTAAGAATAAATCTGATTGGAGGTATAATGGCTTGGCTAATCAATACTTTGCAAAGGAAGCACCTGAAACATACTGGAAAACATCAACTGACCTGCCTTCTTTTCCGGCGCTTCAAGAGGATACTGAGTGTGATGTCACCATAATCGGCGGCGGGATTACGGGAATCACAACGGCATATGAACTCACGAAGAGAGGCTTCCGTGTCGTTTTGATTGAAGCAAATCAGGTGCTCAATGGCACCACTGCCCATACAACTGCTAAAATTACCGCCCAGCATGACATGATTTACGATGAATTTATCCGCAATTTCGGATTGAACCACGCAAGGCTTTATTATGAAGCCAATCAAAACGCAATAGATTACATAAAAGGAATTGTGGATGAACATCAAATTGATTGCGAATGGAGCGAACAAGACGCATATCTTTACACAGCAAACGAAGACGCTGTACAAAAAATCCGCACTGAGCACGAGGCATACACAAAGCTTGGCATTGAAAGAGACCTTATCAAGGAGCTTTCGATTCCCTTAGGTTCTAAGCTGGCGCTTGTCATGAAAAATCAAGCCCAATTTCATCCGCTTCAATACTTAAAAGCGCTTTTGGAGCAGATTGTTCAAAAAGGCGGACGGATTTATGAAGAGACCGTTGCGCTTGATGTCAAAAAAGGCGAAAGGCCTGAAGTGGTAACAAAAAGCCGGCACGCCATTAAGAGCCGCTTTATCATATGCTGTTCCCACTTCCCTTTTTATGACGGAGGCGGATTATATTCTGCGAGAATGTACGCTGACAGATCCTATGTCCTCGCCATCAAGCCAAAGATCGACTATCCCGAGGGCATGTATTTGAGTATCGATCAGCCGTCAGTGGCCCTCCGCTATACAAACGTAAACGGAGAAAAACTGATTCTCTTTAGCGGAGAAAGCCATAAAACCGGCCAAGGAAAAGACATGTCGACACATTACGAAACACTGAGACAAATGGCAGAAAGCACGATCGGCATCAAAAGCATCCCATATTATTGGTCCACACAGGACCTCGTGACAATTGACAAAATTCCCTTCATCGGACCGATGTCGGAACAGGAGGACAATATTCTTGTAGCGACCGGATTCAAAAAATGGGGCATGACGTCATCAGCTTTCACGGCCACTCTATTGTCAGACCTTGTGGAGAAAAAAGCCAATCCATACGAAAGCATATTCACGCCGTCCCGTTTCCATCTGAACCCCGGACTGCAGAAAGTGATTTCTTACAATGCCGATGTCGCCAAGCATTTCATTAAAGGAAAGCTTGAAAAGCCTGACGTCCAATTTGAAGAGATCGCGCCGGGTGAAGGAAAAGCCGTCACCATCAACGGCAGACGTGCGGGGGCATTCAGAGATGAAAAAGGCTGCCTTCATCTCGTCGATACGACGTGCACCCATTTAGGCTGCGAGGTCGACTGGAACGACGGCGAGCATACATGGGATTGTCCGTGCCACGGATCCCGCTTTAAGCCAACCGGCGAAATTGTTGAAGGTCCTGCCATCAAGCCATTAAAACAAATTGACCTTGATTAAACCGTTCATTTTAGTGAACGGTTTTTATAAATATTTTTCATCTGTATCTTCATTCACGTTCCCCTTGACCGATAAAAAAGAAAAAGGCTTAAAAAGCCAAAAGGTAAACATTATATTTTTCCCAAGGGGGATCACAGTATTGTTATTTAAAAAAGATAGAAAACAAGAAACCGCCTATTTTTCTGATTCAAACGGACAGCAAAAAAACCGCATTCAGCTCACAAACAAACATGCGGATGTTAAAAAACAGCTCAAAATGGTCAGATTAGGAGATGCCGAGCTTTCCGCTTTAGAGCAGCTTCAGCCATTAATACAAGAAAACATCATATTCATCGTCGATGCGTTTTATAAAAACCTTGACCACGAAAGCTCTTTAATGGACATCATCAATGACCACAGCTCAGTTGACCGCTTAAAACAAACGCTAAAACGGCATATTCAGGAAATGTTTGCAGGCGTTATCGATGATGAATTTATCGAAAAGCGAAACCGAATCGCCTCCATTCATTTAAGAATCGGCCTTCAGCCAAAATGGTATATGGGCGCCTTTCAAGAATTACTTTTGTCAATGATTAACATTTACGAAGCGTCTATTACAGACCATAAGGAACTGTTGAAAGCGATTAAAGCGACAACTAAAATCTTGAACTTGGAACAGCAACTTGTCCTTGATGCGTTTCAAAGCGAGTACAATCAAACCCGTGATGAACAAGAGGAAAAGAAAAACCTTCTTCACCAGAAAATTCAAGAAACCTCTGGGTCGATTGCAAATCTATTTTCAGAAACGAGCAGATCTGTTCAAGAGCTTGTGGACAAATCTGAAGGCATTTCTGAAGCATCCAAAGCCGGCACAGTGACATCCGGCACCGTTGAAGAAAAGTCGATCGGCGGGAAAAAAGAGCTTGAAATCCAGCAAAAACAAATGAACAAAATCGACACAAGCCTTGTCCAAATCGAAAAAGAAATGGTCAAGCTGGATGAGATCGCCCAGCAGATTGAAAAAATCTTCGGCATCGTCACTGGCATTGCTGAACAAACAAACCTCCTCTCGCTCAATGCTTCTATTGAATCTGCCCGCGCCGGTGAACACGGTAAAGGCTTCGCGGTAGTGGCTAATGAAGTGCGGAAGCTTTCTGAGGACACGAAAAAAACGGTCTCTACCGTGTCTGAGCTTGTGAACAATACGAATACACAAATCGAAATCGTCTCAAAGCATATCAAAGACGTGAATGGGCTAGTCAGCGATAGTAAAGAAAAAATGACGCAAATTAACCGCCTATTCGATGAAATCGTCCACAGCATGAAAGTCAGCAAAGAGCAATCAGGCAAAATTGACGTCGATTTGCAAGCCTTTCTCGGAGGGCTTCAGGAAGTCAGCCGCGCCGTTTCTCACGTGGCCGCATCTGTTGATTCGCTTGTTATCCTGACAGAAGAATAAACATCAAAAACCGGTCTGCCAAGCAGCCGGTTTTTTCACGTTTATTATGTTAACTAAAATTAAAATTAAGTTGACATAATAATTTTCTACATTTATTGTATAACCATATTTTATTACTGTTTGGAGGATTTCACATGCTGAGATTAATAGACATGATGCATATTGCCATTTTTACCGCACTGATGGCAGTGCTTGGCTTTATGCCTCCTCTCTTCTTATCTTTTACACCCGTTCCGATTACATTACAAACGCTTGGTGTCATGCTTGCAGGCAGCATCCTCAAGCCTAAGTCTGCTTTCTTAAGCCAGCTTGTCTTTTTGCTGCTCGTTGCCTTCGGAGCGCCGCTTTTGCCCGGCGGACGAGGCGGGTTTGGCGTTTTTTTCGGGCCGAGCGCGGGCTTTTTGATCGCTTATCCCTTCGCTTCGTGGCTGATCAGTTTAGCCGTTTCCAGACTGCGAAAAGTGACTGTATTGCGTCTCTTTTTCACACATATTGTATTCGGCATCATCTTTATTTATCTGCTCGGTATACCAGTACAAGCTTTTATCATGCATATCGATTTGTCACAGGCCGCCTTCATGAGCCTTGCATATGTGCCTGGTGATTTGATAAAAGCAGCTGTATCTGCGTTTCTGGCGATAAAAATCACCCAAGCCTTGTCTCTTTCTGATACGATGTTTACGAAAGGAGGCTGATTCCATGACAATTACTCATACCTATTCATCTATTGCCGAAAGATCGCCCGGCCGTGTGGCGATCCATACTGAATCGGAGCAAATCACATACCGAGACTGGGCTCGGCTAGTCTCTCAAACCGCAAATTGGCTGCGGTCGCAGCCGAACATGCCAAACCGTGTGGCGATCCTGCTCCCGAACAGCCTGGCGTTTTTACAGCTGTTTGCCGGAGCTGCAGTGGCGGGGTGTACGGCAGTTCCCATCGACACACGCTGGAGCGCGGCTGAATGCAAGGAGCGGCTGTCCATAAGTGATGCGGATCTTGTGGTTACTTCAGCCTTTTTCAAAAACAAACTGATAGATAACAAGATACCTGTTGTTTTGCTGGATAACTGTATGGCAGATATTTCGGAGGCATCCGCTGATCCCGTGCCTATCATTGATCCAGAGCACCCTTTTTATATGGGATTTACGTCTGGCTCGACAGGAAAACCGAAGGCCTTCACACGATCTCACCGCTCATGGATGGAGAGCTTTACGTGTACGGAAACTGATTTTTCGATTTCATCAGATGACACAGTATTGATTCCCGGAACGTTAATGTCCTCTCACTTCCTATATGGGGCTGTCAGCACCTTGTTTCTCGGGGGAACCGTTTGCTTGCTGAAAAAATTCTCCCCTACTCAAGCGAAGAAATGGCTGAACGGTAAATCTGTCAGCGTTCTCTATGCCGTACCGACGATGACAGACGCCCTTTCCCGAATTGAGGCGTTTCCCAACAGTCCTGTCAAAATCATTTCATCAGGTGCAGACTGGCCGGCAGAATCTAAGAAAAAGCTGGCCGCAAAATGGCCTCATCTCAAGCTATACGATTTTTACGGCACATCAGAGCTTAGCTTTGTGACATATTCCTCACCGGAAGACAGCAAACGGAAGCCGCATTCAGCTGGCCGCCCTTTTCACAACGTCCAGATTGAAATCCGCAGCGCTGCGGGAGAACGCTGTCAGCCCCAAGAAATCGGAAAAATATTTGTCAAAAGCCCGATGCGGTTTTCCGGCTATGTCAACGGCAGCGCACTAGATGAATCCGGCTGGATGACAGTGGATGATATGGGCTGTGTCGATGAGGATGGCTTTCTATACATATCAGGAAGAGAAAACGGGATGATTGTGTACGGAGGGTTAAATATTTTCCCAGAAGAAGTTGAACGTGTGCTTCTCTCCTGTCCAGAGGTTGAAAACGCGGCTGTCGTTGGAATCACGGACGAGTATTGGGGAGAAATCGCTGTAGCTGTCATTCACGGAAACACTGATGCCAGAAAGCTGAAAGCCTTGTGCAAACAGAAACTGGCATCCTACAAAATCCCGAAAAAATGGGTGTTTACAAACTGCTTGCCGGAAACGAGCAGCGGAAAAATTGCCCGTTCCAGCGTGAGGAAATGGCTAGAAGAGGGTGCAGTGTAACTTGAATGCGGTTATTGTTGATGCAAAACGAACGATCTTTGGAAAACAAAACGGGCTGCTGAATCACTTTCTCCCGGAGGATTTGGCGGCTCCTATCATCAGCTGTCTCAGCCGAAAGCTAGAGGATCAAATCAACGAGGTGATTCTCGGAAACGCGACCGGAAGAGGCGGCAATCTCGCCAGGCTGTCAGCTCTGCAAGCCGGACTGCCTTTATCGGTTCCCGGGATGACGATTGACAGACAGTGCGGCTCCGGCCTTGAAGCTGTGCGCTATGCCTGCAGTCTCATTCAAGCGGGAGCCGGCACGATGTATATCGCGGGCGGCTCAGAAAGCAGCAGCCAATCGCCCTTTTCAGAACGGGCCCGGTTTTCTCCAGATGCAATCGGTGATCCCGACATGGGTATCGCAGCGGAATATACGGCAGCACGCTATTCCATCAGCAGAAAAAAGCAGGATGAATATGCGCTTCTCAGCCATCAACGCAGCAGAAACGCACATGATGGAGGATTTTACCGTCAAGAAATTGTTCCTTTCGGAGAATTAGAGATGGACGAAGCATTTCTGAAAAAGCGGCCGATAGAAGCGATTATTTCCCGTGCAAAACCGGTTTTCGACACCAGTTCCGGAACGGTTACAGCAGCCAACAGCAGCGGCATATCAGACGGAGCGGCTGCTCTCCTTGTAATGGAAGAAGAAAAAGCGGCAGCCCTAGGGCTTAAGCCAGTGCTCCGGTTTATCGGCAGCGCCGTCAGCGGGATTCACCCAAACTATCCGCCCGCTGCACCGGTTGATGCGATCCGTAATCTCTTAATCACACACAATTTAACACCTGATGATATCGATTTATATGAAATCAATGAAGCCTTTGCCGTCAAAATTTGTGTCTGCTCTCAAGAACTCGGCATCCCCTTTTCAAAAATCAATGTGCGCGGCGGCGCGTTAGCTCTCGGCCATCCGTACGGCGCATCAGGAGCAGCTCTGGTAACCAGATTGTTTTATGAAGCGCAAAGACGGACAGACTGTCAATATGCCGTTGCGGCCATCGGAATCGGCGGCGGAATCGGTCTTGCTTTATTATTTGAAATTATGGCATAGGCTTTTTCATAGGATGCGTGCTTTTGATTTAGTATAATAGCGTTATGACCAAAGTCAGGAAGGGGATTTTATGACAGCCGTTTGCTTAGTAAGACATGGAGAAACCGATTGGAACCTGCAGCAAAAATGCCAAGGCAAAACCGATATTCCGCTGAACGCGACAGGTGAACGCCAAGCAAGAGAAACCGGAGAATATGTAAAGGATTTTTCTTGGGATGTCATTGTGACGAGCCCGCTGAAAAGAGCGAAAAGAACCGCGGAAATCATTAATGAATACCTGCATCTTCCGATTGTCGAAATGGATGACTTTAAAGAACGCGATTACGGCGATGCGGAGGGCATGCTGCTGGAAGAACGGACAAAGCGCTATCCGGATAAAATCTATCCGAATATGGAAACGTTAGAAGTACTCACTGACAGGCTGATGGGCGGTTTGGTCAAAGTAAATCACGCGTATCCAAACCAGAAGGTGTTGATCGTCGCTCACGGTGCAGCGATTCACGCACTGCTGACGGAAATTTCCGGCCGGGACCCAGAGCTTCAAAGCACGCGCCTCGTCAACGCCTGCCTCAGCAACATTGAATTTGCAGAAGAGAAATGGCGGATTAAAGACTATAACATCAACAGCCACTTATCCGGCTTTATCAAATAAGAAAAGACAGGCGTTTGCCTGTCTTTTCCTTTTATTTCTTCACAGTCGGCATCTCTCGCTGAAGCTCATCCAAAATGGCATCCGCTCCGTCCACACTGCGGCGCAGAGACCATACCGCACGGTCCACGTGGTACACATGGCCGTTTTTCACTGCCTTCAGCTTCTTCCAAAGCACATTTTTTTCGATCGGGCGTTTGCCGTCCGCGTCAATGTCATCTGTTTTTCCTGTCATCAGGATGATGACATCCGGATCTGTTTTCAGCAGCTGCTCAAGTGTCATTTTCATGTTCACTGAGTCGCCGCCATTGCTTGATTCGCTGTTATCTGACGTGCTGATCGCATATTGATAGCCGACCTGTGTTAAAAGTCTGGATGTAAAGAAATTTTCATCTCTGGCCATAATTGTATCATTTGTATTTCCAATTAACAGCACGGATTCGCTGTTAGCACTGATTTTTCGTTTTGTCTCATTGAGCTTTTCCTCATGCGCCGTCAGCTTTTTCTCCATTTCCTTCTCCTTGCCGACCGCTTTTGCAATCGTAAGTGAAGCGTCAATTGTATCCTGATAATCCGCATTTAAATTATCAAGCGCAATCGTCGGTGCGATGTTTTTGAGCTGATCGTATACCTTTTTATGCCGGGTCGTATCGGCAATAATTAAATCCGGTTTTAATGAAGCGATTTTTTCCACGCTTGGCTGTGAGCGGGTGCCGACAGATGTGTAGCCGTCAATTTTCTTCAAGACATCCTTGTTAATCAGCTGCTTCGCTTTATTGTCATCGGCCACCCCTACAGGTGTAATGCCGAGATCAAGCAGCGTGTCGATAAAACCAAGTTCAAGCACAACAACCCGCTTCGGATGCTCAGGCACATTTGTCTTCCCTAAATCGTGTGTTACCGCTACTTTATTTTCTTTGCTGTTTTGATTGCTGCTTGAAGACGAGCAGGCCGCTGTTAAAACAGAAAGAAGCAAAACTGTAAGAACCATCAGTGCTTTTTTCATATGTCCATGTCTCTCCTGTATGTAGTTTCTAAGGGTAAGATATCCAAGAGATAGTATAACACGGAATGAGAATCATTATCACTAACTTTTTTGAAATGAGAAGAGAAAGTTTAGCTTACAGGAAAAACTTGTTTTTCACTGTAATGAAGCAGGACGATAATGGCAAATGAAAGATTGTTTTCAGGGCGCAGCAGTACAAACCCATGTACATAAAAAAGCTTGCAGAAAAACATAGCTTTCTCTGCAAGCTGATCCTGTTAAAGCTTCACAATGACTCTTCCTTGAATGCGATTTTGCAAAATATCTTTTAGCGCAGCCGGCGCTTCCGCCAACGATACTTCCCTATCCACGATAGCCAGCAGCTGATCAGGTTTAAGATCAGAAGACATACGCTCCCACACAGCGGTTCTGACATCCATCGGACAGTACACTGAATCGATTCCGAGCAGGCTGACCCCGCGAAGAATGAACGGATACACCGTTGCAGGCACTTCCCCCCCGCCGGTTAAACCGCTTACCGCGACAGATCCGCCATATTGGATTTTGCTTAGAAGCGAGGCAAGCGGTTTTCCGCCGACAGGATCAACCGCTCCCTGCCATTGCTGCTTGGACAGCGCCTTAAGCGTTCCGTCATAGACATCTTCCCTGCTGATCACTTCGCTTGCACCAAGCTGCTTCAAATAATCAGCCGCCTTCGGGTTTCCGGTGCTTGCCGCCACATCATAGCCCCGCTTGTTCAGCATCGATACTGCAATTCCGCCGACACCGCCGGTTGCTCCAGTGACAAGCACGCTCCCTTTTTCCGGAGACAGGCCGTTCAGTTCAAGCCGATGCACCGATAACGCCGCGGTAAATCCCGCCGTTCCGTACACCATCGCTTCTTTTAACGAAAGATTCTGCGGCAAAGGCACCAGCCAGTCACCAGGCACTGAAGCATATTCACTTAATCCGCCATCGCGGGAGACACCGAGCTCATAGCTTGTCGCAATGACCTCATCCCCCTCGGCAAAACGCGGGTCATTGGAAGAGACGACCGTACCCGCGGCGTCAATGCCCAAAATAAGCGGATACTCTCTGACGATATTGCCGCCGGTTTTTCCAGCCAGACCATCCTTATAATTGATGCCGGAATAAGCCATTTTAATCAGGACACCGTCTTTCGGCAAATCCTCTGTTGACATGGTTTTCACATGGACTGAAACATCATCGGCATTTTTCTCTGCCAGCAATGCTTGAAATAACGTTGACATTCGGTACACTCCTTTTCGTTTCTATTGTAACCGAAGAACGTTAAAAACCAAATCATCAAGCTTCAATTTTACTTCGCCGGCACATTGAGACGATAATGGACAAATGCAGTATCCTCTTCATAGCCGTTTTGCTCATATAAGCTTCTTGCCGTCAGGTTGTGGTGTTCAGTCTGAAGCGATAAACGACTTGCCCCGTTTTCCGCAGCATAATCCTTTGCGGCAGACAGCAGCTGCCCGCCAGCTCCCTTTGTTCGCGCATGAGGAGCGACGAATAAGTCATTTAATATGTAGATTCTTTTCATTGACACAGAAGAAAACGTTGGATAGAGCTGGGTAAAACCTATGAATTCTCCATTTTCTTCAGCTATCAAAATAATAGACTCGTGATTTTCCAGACGCGCTTTCAAAAAAGCCTCTGCCCCTTTCAGATCGGACGCCTGCTTGTAAAATTCCCGATACTGGTTAAATAACGGCGAGATAGCTGCTGCATCTGATGTCTTTGCTTGGCGAATGTTCATCTCATTTCTTCCTCTCTATCTATAATCGTTTCATTTTAACTTTAATAGAATTTTCTGTAAAGTTTATTTTTCAGAATACTTTTATCAGCATACATAGAAAAAATATCACGATAATATCCATTGATCTCAAGGAAACACATGCAGGTCATTTGAAGGATTTTTTTCGACAGGAATTTGCTAGGACTCAGGAGCATTTAACCTGAAAAAGCTTGGCATTTCAACATAATGAACATTTACTCATGTCTATTTTCATTCTTTTCTGTATGAAATTAGTTGTTTCGAGACTCTACAGAAATAGCGAGAGATGATATACCTAAATAGAGATAAAATCATCGCAAAAAAATAGGTCTACTAAAATATTATTCCATCTATTACAATAAATTCACAGAATAGTCTTTTAAGTAAGTCTAGTCTGAATTTTTGAAAAAGGGAGAGTGTAAAGAGTGAGAAACAAAAAATTGTGGATCAGCTTGTTGTTTGCGTTAACGTTAATCTTTACGATGGCGTTCAGCAACATGTCTGCGCAGGCCGCCGGAAAAAGCAGTACAGAAAAGAAGTACATTGTCGGATTTAAACAGACAATGAGTGCCATGAGCTCCGCCAAGAAAAAGGATGTTATTTCTGAGAAAGGCGGAAAAGTCCAAAAGCAGTTTAAGTATGTTAACGCAGCCGCAGCAACATTGGATGCAAAAACAGTAAAAGAATTGAAACAAGATCCGAGCGTTGCATATGTGGAAGAAGATCATATTGCACATGAATATGCGCAATCTGTTCCTTACGGCATTTCTCAAATTAAAGCGCCGGCTCTTCACTCTCAAGGCTACACAGGGTCTAACGTAAAAGTAGCTGTTATCGACAGCGGAATTGACTCTTCTCATCCTGACTTAAACGTCAGAGGTGGAGCAAGCTTCGTACCTTCTGAAACAAACCCATACCATGACGGCAGTTCACACGGCACGCATGTAGCCGGTACGGTTGCCGCACTTAATAACTCAATCGGTGTTCTGGGCGTAGCGCCAAACGCATCGTTATATGCAGTAAAAGTTCTTGATTCAACAGGAAACGGCCAATACAGCTGGATTATTAACGGCATTGAGTGGGCCATTTCCAACAAAATGGACGTGATTAACATGAGCCTTGGCGGACCTTCTGGTTCTACAGCGCTGAAAACAGTCGTTGATAAAGCCGTTTCCAGCGGTATCGTCGTTGCTGCTGCAGCCGGAAATGAAGGCACTTACGGCAGCTCAAGCACAATCGGCTATCCTGCAAAATATCCTTCTACTATCGCGGTAGGTGCGGTAAACAGCAGCAACCAAAGAGGTTCATTCTCAAGCGTAGGTCCTGAGCTTGATGTGATGGCTCCTGGCGTGTCCATCCAAAGCACACTTCCTGGAGGCACTTACGGTGCTTACAACGGAACGTCAATGGCGACTCCTCACGTTGCCGGAGCAGCCGCGTTAATTCTTTCTAAACACCCTAATTGGACAAACACGCAAGTCCGTAACCGTTTAGAGAGCACTACAACATACCTTGGAAACTCTTTCTATTATGGAAAAGGGTTAATCAATGTACAAGCAGCTGCACAATAATATCAAAAAGAAGCAGGTCCTCCATACCTGCTTCTTTTTATTTGTCATGATTCTATTCTGGTTCATTCTCTTCTTTTTCCGCGTGTTGAATCCGTTCCATGATCGAAGGGTGGCTGCCTCTGAAAATTTTTACAAGCACCGGAGGATCAACCTGGCTCAGTCCCGTCACGGCTAAATCCTGAAACGTTTTAACAGCTGCTTCTCTGTTCTCGGTCAGCTCGATCCCATACTGGTCAGCCTGATTCTCCTGATAACGCGAGACAGCATGAGAAAAAGGCGTGACCGCAAAGCTCAAAACAGACACCAAAAGCAACAACAGCGGCAAGGCTGCAAGGTCATGCCGTCCCTCCAAATGAAACATACTGCGGGTAAAGCGGACCGTCCGCTTATAAAGCTTATCAATGACATAAAATCCAGCGAGCGACACGAGCAAATAGCCAGCCAATCCGATATAGACGTGCTTCATGACATAATGGCCCATTTCGTGGCCCATAATAAACAGAATTTCCGAATCGTCAAGTTTGTTCAGCGTCGTATCCCACAATACAATCCGTTTGTTGGCTCCGATGCCTGTGACATAGGCATTAAGCGCATTTGTTTTTTCAGACATATTCACTTCATATACATGATCAGCCGGAATCTCGGCTTCTTCTGCCAGCTCTAAAATCTTGCTTTCAAGCTCTTTGTTTTTCAGCGGATAAAAATCATTGTATAAAGGATCGATAATGACAGGCTGAATAAAAAACAGAAACAGCGAAAACGGTACTGTTAACAGCCAAGCGTATAACCACCATTTTTTTTCATACCGTTTGATCAGCCAATAAAACACAACAACGCAAAGCGTAAAGATCGGAAAGCTGATCCAAAAGTCTATAACCTGATCCTTAGCCCAGCTGGCCGCTGTCTGTGTGGAAATGTTGTAATCAAGCGATACTTGATAGCCTATCCAATCTAAAGGCAGCGTCACCAACGTTGTGATTAGCGTAAGCACAAACACAAAACCAATGATCTGCAAAAATCGAAAAGGCACGGCCGCTTCCATCCATTTCTTTATTTTCTTTGAAACGCCGCTGACCAGCAATACAAAGAACAGAAACCAATCAAGAGGAATCCCGATAAAAAATAAAAAATTCTTTACATTTGAATACTGCTCCGCCACTGCCAATTCAGACGGCTTCATGAAAGAAGCCGGGTCAGCCTGCGTCCCTTTCACAGCCTCCGGTACTGCGGAATCACCGGACAGAAAAAAATACCAATAAAAAAACAGCCCGTACAGCACGTAAGCAAGCCCTGCCGCCGCAATCCACTTGCGCATAACGCCTCACTCCTCACATCAACCCGTTACTTCTATTGTAATCATAAATTCAAATTCTTAGAACCAAGCTATGCGCCGTACTTTTCCGCCCTTTTAAGCATGGAAAGCCCGATCACTGGGAAAACTAACAATGTTTGGAGTGATGCAAATGAAAAAATTAGTGGCAGCCATCGTGGTTATCGGTCTTGTGTTTCTTGCATTTTTCTATCTTTACAGCCGGTCAGGCGATGTGTATCAATCGGTAGATGCGGATTTGATCACGCTGTCTTCAAGCGGCGGGGAAGATATCGAGATCGAAAGAAGGCAGAACGTCAAAGATATGCTGGACATTATGAATCAGGGAAAACAGCTGAAGACAGACAAAACATCAACCCCTGATTACGAAGGGACAATCAAGTTTCATAAAGACCGGTACGACTCATTCAGACTATGGATTGACGGCAGCCAGCAAGCCGTTTATTTGAAGGACGGCACGTACTACAAATTAAATAAAAGCGACACAAAGGCGCTGCTGAACATTGTGAAAAAAGAAGCAAAGGATTGAAAATGAAAAAGCGAAGCATCGCCGCTTCGCTTTTTCATATTATTGAGGCAAAATATCTCTCAGCGCCCGTCTGAGCATTTTCCCCGTCGCGTTTTTCGGAATGTCGTCAAGAAACGTTATGGCGGCAGGCCGTTTGTATTTTGCCAGATGTTTTTCACAGTGCTGCATGATGTCTGCTTCTGTTACGCCAGAGTGTTTCGGTACAACATACCCTTTTACCGCTTCCCCGCTTTGGGCGTCCGGCACGCCGATGATAACCGCCTCCTTGACATCCGGGTGGCGGTACAGCACTTCCTCCACCTCACGAGGATACACGTTGTATCCTCCTACAATGATCATGTCTTTTTTCCGGTCAACAATGTAAAAATAGCCGTCCTCATCCCGTCTCGCCAAGTCCCCCGTATAAAGCCACCCGTCTTTTAACGCATGCTTTGTTTCCATCGGCATTTTATAATAGCCCTTCATCACATTGGGGCCTTTTACGATCAATTCGCCGACCTGATGATCGGGCTGCTCGCGTCCGAGGGGATCTACGACCTTGTTTTCGACATGTAAAATACTTGTCCCGATGGAGCCCGGTTTTCTGCCTCTGTCAAACGGGTTAAAGCATGTAACAGGTGAGGCTTCCGAGAGCCCGTAGCCTTCCAAAATGGTAACGCCGAATTTTTCTTCAAACGCCGTCAGCAGCGCGACTGGCATGGCCGCGCCTCCCGAAATGCACAGCCGGACGGAAGAAAAATCATCTTTCTTGCTGTTCTCATGCTGAAACAAATAGTTATACATCGTAGGAACACCTGCAAAAATGGTCGCCTGCTGCTGCTTAACGAGCTTAAAAACAGATGCCGGACTGAATTGAGGTTCAATTAAGACAGTTGCGCCGCTCATCAGCGGAGCATTCATGCAGACCGTTAAACAAAACACGTGAAACATAGGAAGAGCGCAGACGACATTGTCCTTCTCATCCATTCCCAAATAGCCGGCGACATCGTTGGCATTGCTGTACAGATTCTGATGGGTCAGCATCGCGCCTTTCGGTTTTCCGGTCGTTCCTGACGTATATAAAATAACCGCGTTATCATCAGGGACAAGCTTTGGGCTTTGTTTAGCGGCAGATGTCGGGCGCGCTATTTTTGCAAACGTTGTCATTTTCATTCTGACCTCTGGGTCTGAAGCTTCGGGCTCGGCATCTCCCGTCTTACATAAAATGACGAGCTCAACCTTCGGCAGTGATTCATGCATGCTTTCATAAAGCGGCAAAAGCTGATCAACACCCACGATCGCTTTTACATCGCCATTTGTCAGCATATAACCGATTTCTGTCGGTGTATACATCGGATTGATAGGCACGGCCACGACCCCAGCCTTTAACGCACCAAAAAATGCGATGATAAAATCCGGCGAATTGCCAAGCAGCAAAGCAAGATGGTCCCCTTTCTCCATACCGGCTTCCTGAAGGCCGTCCGCAAATCGCTGAATTCTTTCATTCAGCTCCTGATACGTCATCATGTGATCCTTAAACCTGCATGCGATGCTGTCGGGCTTCTCAGATGCTGTCTCTTCCAATTTCGAAACGAGATTCATTCTCCCACCCCTTATAGTGAATGAACAGTCATTCATTATTGAAGATAAGCTTTCTTCTTCATTATAGAGAAACACAAAAAAACACTCAAGAGCAAAAAGCCCCGAGTGTCAGTTCTGTTATAGTTTCTTTAATGCTTCGGCAATCAGTGTATCTCCTTCTGTCAGATCAAAAGCCCGATTTTCCGTATTGGTTTCATCTAAAGAAGCAATGACCGTTTTCGCCACGTCATCACGGGAAATGAATCCCCGTTCCAGATCAGCGGCTGCTGAAACAGTTCCCGTTCCAGGCTCATTGCGAAGGCCTGCCGGACGGATAATTGTATAAGTTAAACCGCTGGATTCTAGAATTTTATCAGCGTAATGCTTGGCCACATAATAAGGTTTAAGTGATTCATTCCAGTTTTCACGGTTGTGGGCTTGCAGGGTACTGACCATAATAAACCGTTTGATGCCCGCGATATCCGCAGCTTCAATGGCTTTTGCCGCTCCGTCCAGATCAACCAGCAGCGTTTTATCATAGCCAGTGCTGCCGCCGGAACCCGCTGTGAAAATGATCGCGTCGCAGCCTTTTGCCGCGGCGGCGATTTCATCCGGGCTGCCTTCCAGATTCGCAAGCACAGCTTCTGCACCGGCAGCTTCGAGAGACGCTTTCTGTTCTTCTTTTCTGACCATCGCTCTGACGGAATGGCTAGGGTTATCTTGGAATAGGGAAACGAGTCTTTGTCCGATTTGTCCGTTCGCTCCGATTAACAACACTTTCATGTGAATCCCTCCTGCCTCCATTATTTCAAAAACACAATCGCTCTTTCAAACAATGTGTTTCGCCTTAATAAATCAGATCAAGGAAATCCTCTTTCGTAATGTTCCCAAAGTAATGCTTGAGATTCACACCTTCCAGCACATCAGCAATGGCGCTGCGTTCATATTGTTTTCCGACCAGCAGGTTTTCAATTTCAGATACATCACCGACACCGAAGAAATCTCCGAAGATTTTGCAATCCTCAATTTTGCCTTTCTTGACTTCCAAGCGTAAATCAATTGACCCGATCGGATAACGTTTTGAATGATTAAGGTTAAATTTCGGTGAGCGGCCGTAGTTCCAATCCCAATTCTGATAGCGCTCTTTCGAAATTTGATGAATAACCTCCCAATCTTTTTCTGTCAGCTTATACTCCGGCACGTTTTGAATGTCATTTGTGTTGAAAATATGCCGAAGCAAATGGCTGCGGAATTCCTCCGTGGTCATTTTATCATCAAGAAACTCACTGATGTTTGCCACGCGGCTTCTGATTGATTTGATGCCTTTTGATTCAATTTTATCCTTTTTCACCTTTAATGCTGACACAACATGATCAATGGCAGAATCAAACATGAGGGTGCCATGGCTGAAAATGCGTCCTTTAGTCGAAAACTGGGCGTTTCCGGATATTTTCCGGCCACCCGCTATAATGTCGTTCCGGCCGCTCAATTCCGCTTCAACCCCGAGCTGATGTAACGCCTGAATCACCGGCTCAGTGAACTTTTTGAAGTTATGAAAGCTGTCCCCGTCGTCCTTTGTAATAAAGCTGAAGTTCAAATTCCCCAAGTCATGATACACAGCGCCTCCGCCTGATAAACGGCGGACGACGATAATCCCGTTTTCTTCTACATATTTTGTATTGATTTCTTCTATTGTATTTTGGTTTTTGCCAATGATAATAGACGGCTGATTCACATAAAAGAGCAAGTATGGCTGTTCAGGGTCTAAATGCTTTACACAATACTCCTCGATAGCAAGATTGATCCGCGGATCATTGATATTTTGATTGTCAATAAATAACATGGTGCTCCTCCTTTATCCTTCCCACACAAAACCTGATGCTGCAATATTGACTTCGCCGTTAAAAACGGTTTTCACTTCTTTGCGAAGATTGTCATGAACGCCGAAGTGAGGCAAATGCGTCAGCAGCAGCTCTCCCACTTTCGCTTCTTTTGCAATTCGCCCGGCTTCCAGGCTGTTCATATGGCCTGCGCTTGTCCCGTCTTGATCGGCATAAAAATTGCATTCTGAGATCAATAAATCGGCTTTTTCCGAAAACGGAATAAATGAATCCTGATAGCTGGAATCTGCCGTATAAACGACAGTATGGCTGCCATCAGTAATCCGCATGGCATAGCACGTCACCGGGTGAATCGTTTTTAAAAAGGTGATCGTAAACGGACCGGCAATCAGCGGCTGATCCGGCTGATAGGCAATTCCTTTCGTATGTGTTTTATATGTAAGCTTTTGAAACTGTTCTAGATCAGCATCATGTCCGTAAATCGGGAGCGTATGCTCTCCTTTGCCGAGAAATGAACCGACCTGCTTGGCAAATTGCAGCGGTCCGATGTCTGCGATATGGTCATGGTGATAATGAGACAGAATGACCGCATCCAGCTTTTCCGCCGGTACATATCCCAACAGCTTCGATAATACGGCACTGCCGCAATCGATAAGCAACGAGTAATCACCTGACTGAAACAAATAACCCGACGTCGCTTCATTTGCGGCCGGAAAACCCCCATAGCATCCGATAACTGTAACTTTCATAATGTCCTCCTATCTTCTCAAGAAAATTGATCCTCCTTCAATATACCCATTTTTCTTAAAAAAAGCATGTTTTAAACATTGTATCAAAACAGTTATTGATTTTTTAAATCTGTTATATTACAATGAAGACACTACAAAGGGGAAAGAGGGATTGGTTATGCTTGGGAAAATCACTGAATTTTTTAGAAACCTGCCTTCGAAAAAGTGTGCGGAATGCGGAAAAAAGATAGAAGAGCAACATGAGTGTTATGGAAATACCTGCAATGACTGTATAAAAGTTAACGATTTATAATGAGTGTGAAAATCCCGCGCGTGATGCGCGGGATTTTCTTTTAATTCATAAAACTTTATTTCGAGATAATAGTCAGGTTGGGTCAAAGATCACTCGTTTTTAGCTAATTATGGTGATTTTAATTCTGATTTACAATATTATTTATTTTCTAAATATAATTTACTATAGACGAATTCATTTCTTATCTATTATAATTTGATCTAATAGTGAGATTAAATATATGTCAATTCATGATATATGTTGATACTTTGTTTTTTGGGAGGTAATCTATGAAAAGAATAAAGTTTGGATTAGCCACACAAATATTCGTTGGACTTATTCTAGGTGTTATTGTTGGCGTTATTTGGTACGGCAACCCAGCATTGCCTGCTTACCTGCAGCCAATCGGGGATCTCTTTTTACGCTTAATCAAAATGATAGTGATTCCTATTGTTGTCTCCAGCTTAATCATCGGTGTAGCCGGCGCAGGAAATGGAAAGCAAGTCGGTAAATTAGGCTTCAGAACGATTCTGTACTTCGAGATCATTACGACTTTTGCCATCATTCTCGGACTAGCACTTGCAAACATCTTCCATCCGGGTACAGGAGTTAATATACACGAAGCTCAAAAATCAGACATCAGTCAATATGTCGAAACTGAAAAAGAGCAAAGTAATAAAACAGTAGCTGAAACGTTCCTACATATTGTACCGACAAACTTCTTCCAATCCTTAGTCGAAGGAGATCTTCTTGCCATCATCTGCTTTACGGTGCTATTTGCATTGGGTATTTCTGCGATCGGTGAAAGAGGCAAGCCTGTATTAGCCTTTTTTGAAGGTGTGTCCCATGCCATGTTCCACGTTGTAAACCTCGTGATGAAAGTGGCTCCATTCGGTGTTTTCGCGCTTATCGGAGTGACTGTGTCTAAATTTGGACTCGGTTCTCTTCTTTCTCTCGGAAAGCTCGTCGGATTGGTGTATGTCGCACTTGCTTTCTTCTTGATTGTCGTGTTTGGAATTGTCGCAAAAATTGCCGGCATCAACATCTTCAAATTCCTTGCTTACATGAAGGACGAAATCTTACTGGCGTTCAGTACGTCCAGCTCTGAAACAGTTCTTCCTCGCATCATGGAAAAAATGGAGAAAATCGGTTGCCCGAAAGGCATTGTTTCATTTGTCATTCCAATCGGATATACGTTTAACTTAGACGGTTCCGTTCTCTATCAATCTATTGCCGCGCTGTTTTTGGCACAGGTATACGGTATTGATTTGACGATTTGGCACCAAATTACGCTTGTGCTCGTCCTAATGGTCACATCTAAAGGGATGGCTGCCGTGCCTGGTACTTCTTTTGTCGTCTTGCTTGCGACACTTGGCACGATCGGCGTTCCGGCTGAAGGACTTGCCTTTATTGCCGGCGTAGACCGCATCATGGACATGGCACGTACAGTTGTCAACCTGACTGGTAACGCGCTTGCTGCCGTTGTGATGTCTAAATGGGAAGGCATGTTTAATCCTGCGAAAGCAGAAGCCGTCATGTCCCAAGCCAAAGCAGACCAAAACGCAACCATTTCCGGTTAATGAAAAGCCTGCGGGGTTCTTGCCCCGCAGGCTTTTTTAATCATGAACAAGCTCAAACAGCTCTGTAATCAAAACTGTATCCTCATTCAGCTCTAATTCACCGTTTTTGATCAGTTCCGCCCATGCCATCCGGTGGTCTTCCTGAAATTTCTCAATTCGATCTCCATTGCCCTCTCCTTTGACTAACCTCATATCAGGTGCTCCAAAGGTCGTTTCAAACACATCTGTCACTTTTATATTGCATCTCGGATTGTCATGCTTATCATAAACGGTAACAAGCTGCCCCGCCGTTTGATACACTTCACTCAATTCATCTTTTGAATATAAAGATTTCGGGGCGCACGTGGCTGTTTTTTCTCCGGCGAGGATTTGCTGAATCAGCTGTTCTCCTAAGCCGCCATCTCCCTCCCAGCCGAATGTGCTTTTCATCTCATAAATGTTCATTCGCCTTTCTCCTCTGCCATCGGTGACTGTACATAATAGTACAGAAGCTTGGCTGTATGGCGAAGAGATGATTGATGAGTGCGTTCAAATGCATGCGAAGCGTCAATTCCCGGCCCGACGAGGCCATGAACAATATCATGCCCGGATTTGATCGCTGCTGACGCATCCGACCCATAGTATGGATAAATATCAAGCTTATAGTCGATATGATGCTTCTCGGCTAAATGGACTAAATGCTTTCTCAGCTGATAATGATACGGCCCGCTTGCATCCTTCACACAGATGGATACTGTATATTCATCTGTCGCCTGCCCGTCACCGATTGCCCCCATGTCGACCGCCAAATATTCGACTGTTTCAGGAGGAATATTCGAGTTCCCGCCGTATCCGATTTCTTCATTATTTGAAATAAGAAAATGAGTTGTATACGGAAGTTCAATTTCTTCTGTTTGAATTTGATGTATTAAGCGCAGCAATAAGGCGACGCTTGCTTTGTCATCCAAGTGGCGTGATTTAATAAATCCGCTTGATGTGATCTCGGCACGGGGATCAAACGATACAAAATCTCCGACGCCAATGCCAAGCTCTTCCGTATCTTTCCGGCAGTGAACAGGTTCATCAAGGCGGATCTCCATATTCTCTTGATTCCGCTCAGCTTTTCCCGCGTCTTTGTATACGTGCACGGATGTTTGATGCATTAAAATGGTTCCTGTATACGTTTTTCCCGATGCGGTTTCAATTTGGCAATATTCCCCTTCAATCGAGTTGTAACGGAAGCCGCCGATCAAATCGATTTTCAGCCGGCCGTCAGCTTTAATTTCTTTCACCATAGCGCCGAGCGTGTCAACGTGTGCCGTCAGCATGCGATGCCGGGATGTGTCGCGTCCGTGGAGCGTTGCAATTAAGCCGCCCTTATGGTTCCGAACCGTTTCTACCTTCCATTCTTTTAAAAGGCTTTCAATATAATTGATCACCTCATATGTATTTCCTGTCGGGCTTGGGATTGATACAAGTTCTTTAATGAGCTCCATTGTTTTACGTACGGACGTCATAGGACATTCCTCCTTTTATTTTTCTATTTAAAATATACTCTTTTCCCGAGGGACCCGTCCAATCTTTTCCTATCAGACTCTCATATGCTGTAGAGAGCATGGGAAGAGGAGGGATATCTATGTGCTGTCGTCATTCACATGAACGGAAACATCACTGTCACGATTGGTTCGATGAGTTTTGGTTCTTTGACGAGTGGTTCGATAAAGATTTCCATTGCAAAAAAAAGAAAGAATGCCATGACCCTTGCGAGAAGAAGAAAAAGAAACACCATTGTTTCTCTTGTAAAAAACACAGATGCTCTTGCTGTCATTGCTAAAGACTGAATCAGAAATATTCTGATGACCCATGCTTTATGAATATTTCCATTCACATTTTTCCAAGCGGGCTGTACTGCTGCTTGGACTTTTTATTGAAACAGCCTATTTGCTTTTACAATCCAATAGACTGATACGGCCGCTATGAGAGCAACAACGATTTCAACAACAGCAGCATGTTCTATTATTCTTTTTTGGTATAAAACCGCCGGTACATTAAAGAGCGCATGTAAAAGGATAGAGTACAGCAAAAACTGCGGCCGGCGGTTTTTAACCGCATACAGGACAAGCAGGGACAGCCCGATTTGGACAGCAATGGCACTGATTCTTTCTATTCCGCCCAGCAGCCATTCATACGAAGGCGTATGCAGCAGCTGTTCCTGAATCGGCAGAAGCGCCTGTCTGATATCGTCATTGATTAAAAGCTGTTCAAATGTTCCGCTATTGACCGCAAATGCGTATACAATAAGAGAGATAGAGGACAAGCCTGTTATCAGTATAGCCTCAAGCCCGCCATGGCCTGCCCCAAAAGCCAGTCCATCCGCCCAAGCATGATGGCGCTTCATAAAAAACCGCATCATGATATACCTTCCGCATTCCTCAAAAATCCCGGCCATCAAGCAGCCGTAAATGCCATACCACAATGGATTCTGCATGGCTTCTTTCGTCATTTCATTTACTTGCAGCACATAAACATGAACGCCGCCCTCCAACAGCTGGGCAAAGACAAAAAACGTGAGAGCGCCAATAAAGAACACCTTAAGCGAGGCGCCATACTTACGCTTAAACCATACAATCAGCCCGATTGGCAATAAAAACGCAATAGCCCCTGATACCGCCATAAAGACTACCGCTCCTTGACTGACCATTTTTCAGCCTCCTTTTTCTATTTCATAGATTCTCTATTTCACATTTTCTCTTTTTTTGCGAAAAACCCTCTTTTTTAGTACCAGATACTAATATCTAGTGTTATAATCTGATCACAAGGAGTGATTCATATGTCAAAAGCGAAAATTACAGCTATCGGCACCTATGCGCCGAGCAGATGCTTAACCAATGCTGATTTAGAAAAGATTGTTGATACGTCTGATGAATGGATTGTTCAGCGCACAGGAATGAGAGAACGCCGGATAGCGGATGAACAGCAGTTCACCTCTGATTTATGCATCGAAGCGATAAAGGATCTCAAGAGCCGTTATGGAGGGTCACTTGATGATGTCGATATGATCCTTGTTGCCACAACAACATCCGATTATGCCTTTCCGAGTACGGCATGCCGCGTGCAGGAATATTTCGGCTGGGAAAACACAGGCGCTCTGGATATTAATGCGACGTGTGCCGGGCTGACATACGGCCTTCATTTGGCTAATGGATTGATCACATCTGGCCTCCATCAAAAAATTCTCGTCATCGCCGGAGAGACATTGTCAAAAGTTACGGATTATACCGATCGAACGACATGCGTGCTGTTCGGTGACGCTGCGGGGGCGCTGTTAGTTGAACGAGATGAAGAGACGCCTGGATTTCTTGCGTCTGTCCAAGGAACAAGCGGGAACAGCGGAGATATTTTGTACCGTGCCGGGCTGCGGAATGAACTAAATGGGGTTACCCTTGCTGATTCCGGTAAAATGGTTCAAAATGGCCGTGAAGTGTATAAATGGGCAGTGAGAACCGTCCCCCGCGAATTTGAACGCCTTTTGCAACAGGCAGGGCTGACAAACGGCGAGCTCGATTGGTTTGTCCCTCACAGTGCCAACTTGCGCATGATCGAATCGATATGTGAAAAAACACCGTTCCCGATTGAAAAAACGCTCACCAGTGTCGAATATTATGGAAACACGTCTTCTGTTTCGATTGTTTTGGCACTTGATCTCGCAGTCAAAGCCGGGAAGCTGAGAAAAGATCAAATCGTGATGCTGTTTGGGTTTGGCGGCGGATTAACCTATACAGGATTGCTTGTTAAATGGGGAATGTAACAAAAAAAAAGAACTTGTTTCCAAGGAAACAAGTTCTTTTTCATTATGAAGCCGGCTGTTCTTCCGATGTTTCTTCCTTCCGGCTTAGCATCATAAAGTAAATAATGCTCAGCAATATCATAAAGAGGGCGATGCCGATTAAGACGCCGGCCATCTGCCACATGTAGCCAAAATCGCCGTTTGAAATGACCGCTCTGAATCCGTTAATGCTGTAGGTCATCGGCAATGCGCCGTGGATGACTTGATAGAAATTCGGAAGCAATTCCAGCGGGAATGTTCCTCCGCTCGCTCCCAGCTGCAGCACTAAAATAATGACTGCGATAAACCGTCCCGGATTGCCCATCGTTGTGGCCAAAAATTGAATCATCGCCAGGAAAGCAAGACTCGTAATGATCGTAAACACGTAAAATCTCCACGTGCTCTCAACCTCGAGACCGATTCCCAGAAGAAGAACCGTCGCCACAATCAGCGATTGAATGATTCCAACAAGCATCATGACATTGAACTTACTGAAGAACCACTCAAAACCGTTTCTCGGACGTCCTGACGCTTCCTTCAGCGGAAAGACAACCGTCAGCATGATGCCGCCGACATACAAGCCCATTGACAGGATATAAGGTGTCAGCCCTGTTCCATAGTTAGGAACGGAATGAATGGCGTCATCATTCGTTTTAACAGGATCGGCAAACATGCCGTATGTTTGATCGTCAGCATCGATATCTCCTGTTTGATCTGCCGCGTCCTTCAGCTTACTAGACAGCTCTCCTGTGCCGTCCAATAGCTTGCCTAAACCTGTATCAAGTGATTCAGATCCATCTGCAAGTTTTGATGATCCGCTTTGGACCTTTTTAGACCCGTCTAACAGTTTCAGTAAGCCGCCGGATACTTGGCTGCTTCCTGTCACCAATTGCTCTGAGCCTGCTTTTGCTTTTGCGAACTGCTTATTATATTCACCGATACCGGCTGTCAATTTATTTTGGCCATCTGTCACTTGCTGTGACGCATTGTATATTTTCTCAGATCCAGCAGTTAATTTGTCAATCGCATCTTGAGTGGCTTTTGCGCCGTTATAAAGCTTAGAGGTAGCTTCCGGTAATGCCTTCACCTGTGCAACCTCTGCTTTCACATCTTCCAATGAGCTTTTTATCGTTGCAATGTCAGGCAGCTGATCAGCAGCAGGAAGCTGGCTTAACATTTGATCAAAATCAGGCGCATCAACTTGCGGAAGCTTCTTTTCAACAGAATTGATCAGCTGGCTTTTTTGCTCCGCTGTTAAGAAATCACTCGAATTGATGAGATTTTTAAATGCCTGATCACGGTTTTTCAAACTGTTTTCAAAGTCAGTCAGCTGCTTTTGGAATTCCTTCATCGCAGTTTCTGATTTTTCCAGGTTGTTCACAGCTGTTTCAAGCTTCGATAAATCGAGCGCATTGATGAGCTTTTCCGCTTTTGCTGCTTTCTCAGAACCTTCTTGGGCTTTACTGTTGAGCTGATCCAGCCCGTTTGTAATTTTAGGCAAGCCCTGCTGTACTTTTTGAAGGCCGGCATTCAGTTCATTCAGCTTGCCCGTTATCTTGCCTGATCCTGCCGCAAGCTTGTTAGAATTATCATAAATCTGATTGCTGCTGTCCTGGAATTTTCCAAGCGAGCTGTCAAGTGATTGGATGCCGCTCGTTACCTGTGCCGCTCCATCTGCAAGCTGCGCCGTTTTGTCACTGATGGTGGCGGTGCTTTCCTTCAGCTTCGCCAAATTTTCTTTCAGCTGGGCGCTTCCGTTTTTCGCATCCTTCGTGCCGTCATCAATTTTTTTCGCGCCAGTGCTCGCGTCGCTCAAACCCTTGGCGATATCTTTAAAGTTATCAAAAATGACTTTCGTATATTGCTCGGTCACTTCTTTAGAAACAGAGGCTTTCAGTTTATCGATCGCTTTTTCACCGATCGTTGCCCCTACATAGTTGGATCCGGCATTTGTATGGTATTTCAGATCCAGCTTTTTCGGATTTTTGTCCAATACCGTGCTGGCATTCTTAGAAAAATCCTCGGGAATCTCGACAACCAAATAGTATTTTTGATTTAATAAGTCCTTTAACGATTGGTCGAGATCACTGGAAAAATGCCAATCAAAGTTGTTATTATCCTTTAATTCTTTGACCAGATCATCACCGATTTGGAGTTTTTCTCCTTCATAGGTTGCTCCTTTGTCTTTGTTGACGACAACGACAGGGAGCTGGTCAACTGTGCCGTATGGGTCCCAATAAGCCTTTAAGAACACGCCGCTGTAAATAAGCGGGACAAACAAAATGGCAATGATGGGAATTAATAATGTTTTACTCGTTACGATGTCTTTCCACTGACTTCGTATTGTGTTCATCCTGATGCCTCCATTCTAAAACTGACTCATCATGAAAAATGGTCATTTTCTTACAAAAAGAAAGGATTATCTAGTTAGCTGACAATCCTTTGACAACATACAATTCAAGCAGTTCCGCAATTGTCTGTTTATCAAGCGGGGGATGCTGTTTTTCCCAATCAAAAATGAGTGCGATATAAAGCTTCAGCATCACGAAAGCTGTCAGCTCAGGGTCGCACGGCTTGATTGCGCCGCTTTCGATTCCGTCCTCAATCTTATCTTTCATATAAGATAGAAGACCACGCTCCATTTTTTGGATGACGTCCTGAACGGCCATTGTACCAATTTCAGCATTTTCTTGGAAAATCTTAATCGTCAGCTGATGTGTTTTCCTGAACTCGAGAATGGCAAACAGCGCTCTGTGCACATTTTCATGGAAAGGAAGGTTCGGCTCCATCGCTTCGTCCGCTTTCTGCTTCATTTCCTTTAATAAAGTTGTGAAAATCTCGTCAAACAGCTCTTCTTTGTTTTTGAAAAAAGTATAAATAGTTCCCTTCCCCACGTTCGCAAGCTTTGCCACAAGTTCCATTGTCGTCGCTTTATATCCGAACTGCGTGAAAGACTTTGTGGCAGCCTCCAAAATGAGCTTTTTTCGATCTATTGACATTGTATATCACCTCAAAACTGACCGTTTGAACATTTTAGTCATTAAGTACATATGCAAATGTATCATAATCCATTGATCAATTCAATCATTTTTTACAATTCCACACCAAAAAAACCTCCGCCATAGCGGAGGTTTTCAGCTGAATAAATAGGTAAGCGCGTCAGACACGGCTGCTTTTCCTTGATCGATGCAGTCGGGAATTCCGACACCTTCAAAAGAAGCGCCTGTCATGTAGACACCCGGATACGCGGAGGCCAGTGCTTCGCGCAGCTCTTTGATGCGCTGCTTATGGCCGACATGGTACTGCGGCATGCTTTCATGCCAGCGGGTGACACATGCCATTTCCGGCTCCCCGTTTATGTTCATGACTTTCTTTAAGTCTTCTAACACAATATTGATAATGTCGTTATCTGAGAGATCGACAATCGATTCGTCTCCGGCTTTTCCGACATATGCCCGAAGCAGCGTTTTCCCTTCCGGCGCTGCGTGCGGCCATTTTTTGTTCGTCCACGTACAGGCTGTGATCGCGAAATCACTGTTTCTTGAGATCACAAAGCCCGTGCCCTCATGCTCCATTTGGACGGCGCCTTCAGGGAAGCCCAAGGCGACATTTGCCACGGATGTGGAGTGCATATTTTTCAAATGAGAAATGGCAGGAAGCTCTGAAAGCATTCCAGCAGCCGCTTTATGCGGAGCAGTCACAATCACTGAATCAGCACCAAGTGTGACGCCGTTATCCAGCTCGAGTGAGTAGCCAGCGCCGCCGCGGCTGATCTTGGTCACTTTTGTCCCTTTGTATATCTTCGTCAGCTTTAATTGCTTTTCGATCTCTTCGACAAGAGTCTGCAAACCGGTTGACAGGGTCTGGAACTGCCCTTGCTTTTTAGCCGTCACCTGCTGGCCGGCGCCTTGAGGCCTTGTTTTTTTCATGCCGAGAATTAAACTTCTGTGCTTTTGTTCCGTCTGGTAAAATTGCGGAAAAGTCGACATTAGACTGAGCTTGTCAATGTCGCCAGCGTAGATGCCTGATAGAAGCGGCTCGATTAAATTCTCAACCACTTCATCTCCGACACGTCTGCGGAAAAATTCTCCCAATGACTGGTCGTCTTTTGATTTGCTTGCAGGCAGGATGAAATCCATAGCGGCTCTTGCCTTCCCAGACAGAGAAAACAGACCGGTTGAAACGAACGGCGCGATTTTTGTCGGTATCCCCATTACGGCGCCTTTCGGCATTGGATGCAGGGTGCGGTTTACAAGCACATAGGATTGTCCTGTCGCATTGTTGACAAGTAAATGTTCAAGGCCTAAGTCTTTGACAAGCTCCGGAGCGCTTTTCTTCCGCTCCAAAAATGAATCAGGCCCTCTTTCGATGATATAGCCGTCTTTCTTGACAGTTTGGATTTTCCCGCCGACTCTCGGACTTGCCTCAACAAGCGTCAGCTCAAGCGGCAGATCTTTTTCTTTGATTTCTTTTTCCATATAGAAGGCGGCGGCTAAACCGGTAATGCCGCCGCCGATGATGACTACATGTTTTTTGCCGTCACTCATGTTCATCGCCTTCTTTAACGTCCTAATTTTTTTAATACAACTGTTGCTAATGCATCAATAAATTCCGGCTTTGCATTCGGCATTTCCGGGCGGTAGTAGCTTGCGCCGATATCGTCAGTGACCACTTTGCATTCATAATCATTATCGTAAAGCACTTCTAAATGATCCGCTACAAATCCGACAGGGACATATACAAATGCCTGATAGCCTTTTTGTTCGAATAAATCACGTGTTAAATCCTGTACATCGGGTCCGAGCCAAGGATCAGGCGTGTTCCCTTCGCTTTGCCAGCCGACAGCATATTCGGAAACGCCTGCGCCTTCAGCAATCAATTTCGCCGATTCATGAAGCTGGTCCGGGTACGGGTCTCCAAATTCTTTGATTTTTTCCGGCAGACTGTGGGCGGATACGATGAGCATCGCCTTTTCTCTTTCATCCTCCGTCATTGAGGCATATGTTTCCTTCACTCGGTCAACCCAGTATTTCACGAACTTCGGTTCATCGTACCAGCTTTCAACAGACGTAATCGTTAAGCCGCCAAGTTTTTCAGCCTCTTCTTTGGCACGTTTGTTGTAGGACTGCACGCTGAATGTGGAGAAATGCGGTGCCAGCACGATGCTGACTGCTTCTGTGATGCCGTCCTTATGCATCTCTGCCACAGCGTCTTCAATAAACGGCTCGATGTGCTTCAGACCGATATACGCTTTAAATGTAATCTCGTCCTGAATCTCATTTAAGTGCTGTTCAAGCTTGTGCGCTTGCTCTTCTGTGATTTTGGCAAGCGGTGAAATGCCGCCAATTGCTTCGTATCTGTCTTTCAAATCTTGAAGCATTTCAGGCTCAGGCTTTCTGCCTCTTCTGATATGTGTATAATAACGCTCGATATCTTCTTCTTTATAAGGCGTGCCGTACGCCATAACGAGAAGCCCCATTTTCTTTCTACCCACTGTTTACACCCTCTTTAATGATCTGATACAAACATTTTGACAGGATATCATCATGATACCAAAAGATATGCTTAGGAATATTGACCCGTTTTTTTGTTTTGTGAATATTTATGGACAAATGCTGTCAGTTTTTTCAAAACCTCAGGACTGACGTCAGGAAATACCCCATGTCCAAGGTTAAAAATGAAACCGTCCGATTTCAGGCCCTGATCCAGTATATCCGCCGTTTTTTTCTCAATGACTTCCCAAGGCGCCAGCAAAATGGCCGGGTCCAGATTGCCCTGCACTGTTTTGGCGATGCCTTTTGATCTGGCCTCCTCAATGCCGAGTCTCCAATCGAGCCCGACAACATCGAGGGGAAGGTCATGCCACTCACCTGCCAGATGGCTTGCGCCGACACCAAACATGATCAGCGGCACATCCTCCTGTGCAAGCTCTGTAAAAATCCGGTTCATCACGGGTTTGATGTATGTTCTGTAGTCCGCCTGATTCAGCGCGCCGACCCACGAATCAAAGATTTGAATCGCTTTTGCGCCTGCTTTAATTTGCGCTTTTACGTATACGATAATCATGTCGGCAAGCTTATGCATCAAAAGGTCCCATGCATCCGGCATGCTGTACATGAAGGCTTTTGTTTTATTGTAGTTTTTCGAAGGACCGCCTTCGATCATGTAGCTGGCAAGCGTAAAAGGCGCACCTGAGAAACCGATGAGCGGGACGTTGAGCTGCTCATTGACAAGCAGTTTAATCGTCTCTAGCACGTACGGCACGTCCCGTTCCGGATCAATCTGTCCGAGTTTTTCAATGTCCGCCAGAGACCGGATCGGCTGATCAATCACAGGCCCGATCCCGTTTTTGATTTCAACATCCACTCCGATTGAAGGCAGCGGGGTCATGATATCTTTATAAAGGATTGCAGCATCGACTCCGTATTGCTCAACCGGAAGTCTTGTGACATAAGCACATAGTTCGGGCTGATGGGTAATCTCGAACAATCCGTACTTTTCCTTCAGCTTACGGTATTCCGGCTGTGAGCGCCCAGCTTGTCTCATGTACCATACAGGCGTGTGATCCGCTTTTTCTCCCCGTGCAGCTTTTAAAAACGTCTCGTTAAACGTTTCTTGTTTACTCATCTGATTTCCACCTTTCATACTGCAACCATACGTTCGTGTTTCTTGACCATTACACTATACCTCGTTTTGGGCAAATGGTATAGAAATGAGGCTCAATGTTCAAAAAATCGCCGAATTCCATTAAGAGGAAAACAATTTCGGCTGAACGTAATCGGTTCCTTCCCCTTCTCTTTTTGTCTGTGTATTATAAGGCACAACTTTATAAGAAGCGCCTGAAAACAAGTTGGCATAAGGGATTTCATAGCTGTCTTTTCCTTCGACTGAATCAAGGAGCGACTCCTTGCCATCCTTATTTACATAAATTCTGTATACGGTCCGATCATCCTCTTGAGCATCCCAGTTTAATTCAATGGTAAACAGCCCCGCTGCTTTAAATGTGTAATCTGCTGCCAGCGTTTTGACCGGCTCCAGCTTAATCGGGCTTTCCAGTTCTTTGACGTTTTTAGGCTTCGTAAACACATCACCGGTTTCTCCAGCCTGTGTCAAAATATCTTTAAACAGTCTCGTCGAATACGCGCTGCCGCCTTTTAAATAATGGTTTTGGTCTGTTTTATCATAGCCCATCCAGACAGCCCCGGTTATTTTCGGCGTATAGCCGGCAAACCAAGCATCCTTTGTCGCGCCGGAGACGCCTGTATAAGAAGTAGAGCCGGTTTTTCCCGCCAGATCGCCGTGATAAGTTCCTGACACGGCCGTTCCCTTTTTGACCACCTGCTGCAGCATTCTCGTCATATTCCAAGACGTCTGCTTGCTGAATACCCGTTTTCCTTCTTCTTTATGGCCAGCTATTGTTTCTCCGTCTTCATCCTCTATGCTGGAAATAAAGAACGGTTCAGTATACATTCCATTCGCGGCAAACGTATGAAACGCGCCTGCAAGCCGGAGCGGGGAAACGCCTTTTTCCAAACCGCCGAGAGCGAGGGCAAGGCCTTCATCAGGGATATCGATGCCGTTTGCTTTCAAATAAGATTTTCCTGTTTCGACGCCGATCTCATTCAGCGTCCAGACAGCCGGTGCGTTTTTGCTGTACGTAATGGCGTCAGACATGGTCACTTCGCCCTCATACTGGCTGTCATAGTTTTTCGGTGTATAATCTCCGTAGGATTGCAGCTCATCCTTCAATAGAGAATATGGTTTAAATTTCTTTTCCTGCATCGCCGGCCCGTATACCGCAAGCGGCTTCAATGTGGAACCCGGCTGGCGGGCAGCTGTGACGCGGTTGTATCCTTTGGATGTGTATTCTCTTCCGCCGATCGCCGCTTCCACACCGCCTGTCTTGTTATTGATAAAGACGGCGCTTCCTTCAGCATTCTGGTCTGTTCCGGGATAGTAGCTTCCCTGCTTCATCACCTGATAAGCCGTCTTCTGAAGCTTAGAATCAAGCGGAACCTTGATCGTGTATCCGCCTTGAAGAAGCTGCTCTCCGGAAATCGAGTACTTGTCTTCCGCCTCTTCAATCACAAGATCAATATAGCTGTCAAACCAAGGTGTTTCCGACTGTTTCTTCACGTTCAGACCGAGCGTCCTCCCCTGCGCGCTGACAGCCTCTTTCGCACTGATGTAGCCTTGGTCATTCATCATGCCGAGAATCGTATCACGCCGCTCCTTACTTTTATCAGGATGCAAAACAGGAGAATACGTAGAAGGCGCCTTCGGAATAGCGGCCAAAACCGCGCCTTCGGATACAGTTAAATCTTTTACTTCCTTATTAAAATAATAGTGGGACGCCGCTTGTATGCCGTAGACCCCATGCCCGAAGTAAAGCTGGTTCAAATACATTTCCAGCAGCTTGTCCTTGCTGTAATCCCGTTCAAGATTAATCGCAATGATCACTTCTTTTGTTTTTCTTAAAAACGTTTTGTCGTGTGTCAGAAAAATATTTTTGGCAAGTTGCTGGGTGATCGTGCTTCCGCCTTCCACCTTTCCACCTGCTAATATATCGCGGTATACCGCCCTTCCGACAGATTTCGCATCAATGCCGTGATGCTCATAGAACCTTTTATCCTCAACAGCGATAAACGCTTCTCTGACCCGCTCCGGAATCTCATTAATCGAGACCGGCTCACGATTTTCTGTATACAGGCTGGCAACCTCCACTCCGTCTTGATCGACAATTTTTGAAGAGGCATGAAGAATCAGCTTCTTTTCATCTATGACATAATGCCCGAGAAAAATAATTGAAATATATCCTATTAAAGCGAGAAAAGCAGTTAACACTAAAATAATGATGGGTATAAATAGTTTCTTTTTCTTCACCTTAAACATAAACTCACCTCGCCTTTCTAAAGGTAGTATGGGAAAAATTGTTTGGAATTATGTTTGAAGCACTCGCCAATAGAAACTTATACCATTGTTTTGATATACTAGCAAGCAGGAGGTGGCTGATATGAATGTTTATATTACATATGGGACAGCCGATTTTTTAAAAACGCTCGTAAAGAAGCATCCGTCGGAAAATATCCTTTTGATGCAGGGCCAGGAAAACGCGATTTTGATCCACGAAACAAGCGGAGATACCGTTTTTCAGGCACCCCATGCTTATGAAGCGATTGACCAAGCCGGCGAGATGAAGAATCCCGGTTTTGCCGTCTTGAACAATATTGCCGTCACTCAGGAAGGACGTCCGCTGTTTGAAAACAGATTCAAAAACAGAGCGGGAAAAGTAGAAAACGAGCCCGGTTTTGAAGCAATTCGTGTGCTCCGCCCGCTTGACAGTGATACGTACGTCATTTTGACCTTGTGGGAAACGGAAAGAGCCTTTCAAGACTGGCAGCAGTCAGGTTCATACAAAGAAGCCCACAAAAAACGCGGCACGTCTGCCGGAATTGACACCACGTCGATCTTCTCCCGGCCTTCGTATGTCACCACATATTCCGCTGTCGAATAGCTGCCGGCATCTCCGGCAGCTTATTTATCGGGGGGAAAGCAAAATGAAGTACACTTGCCCAGTCTGCGGGTTTAAGGGACTGACTGAACCGGCATATGATAAGCAAGGGAATCATTCTTATGAAATTTGTCCGTGCTGCGGTTTTCAGTTTGGATTTGATGATTACGAGATGCGGCGCGAGGATGGTTCATTTTTAAAACCATCGGAAAGCATCATCGCCTACAGAAAAAACTGGCTGGCTGATGGCGCCGTTATTTTTTCTCCTGAATGCTTCCCTGAGCATCAGCAGAAAGCGAATAGAGTGTTAAAGCAGCATTTGCTTGAGCAGCTCAAACAGATCAATGTTCATCTTCTTCTATCATAACCCTGCCTTCTGTCCCCGCACCTTCCGCCTGCCTATGAATAATCTGTAGGAAGCGGAAGGAGTGATCAATGATGGAAGTCGGGATTTTTTCTGTCCACATTCTGTATGTGTTTTTTATCGGGGCGATTATCCTATTTATGCTGCTGCGGAAAGATACGACCTTTATTTCCTTATTCGGCATTTTCATGATATCGCTTTGGACCAGCCATTCACTTTCAGCTTCTGTCAGCAGTTTATTCCACAGCTTTATTTACGCGGCCGGCGAACTGCTGCCCACGATTTTCATCATTTGTTTTATCGTTTCGATGAGTGATTTGTTAACAAAAACAGGGATAAATGAAGCAATGATTTCTCCCTTTGCAAACCTTGTGAAAGGCCCTGTCACTGCCTATTGGCTGATTGGCGGCCTGATGTTCGCCATTTCTCTCTTCTTCTGGCCTTCTCCGGGTGTCGCTTTGATCGGCGCCGTCCTGCTCCCGGCGGCGGTCCGCGCCGGGTTGCCGCCTATTGCAGCAGCCATGGCCATGAACTTGTTCGGCCACGGTTTTGCTTTGTCAGGGGACTTTGTCATTCAGGCGGCGCCGAAACTGACAGCTGATGCGGCAGGCCTTCCTGTCGGTGATGTCGTCTCGGCGAGCATTCCCCTTGTGCTGATTATGGGTGTGACCACAACAACCGCAGCTTTTATCATGATTCAGCGCGAACGCAAAAAACAGCTGGGTCCAGCTTCTTTTTCCCCTATGCTTTCTGACGAACTAGACACCTCGCTGTATTTGCCAAAACGCCTGCGGTCCATATTGGCTTTTTTGATTCCGCTTGTCTTTCTTGGGGATATCGCCTGCATGCTCTTGTTTAATCTACAGGGAAATGATGCAACCGCGTTAATCGGCGGGTCTGCCATCTGCATCCTCCTGACTGTCCATTTTCTCGTGTATAAGCAAAAAGGGCTTAAAAAAATCACCAGTTATTTTATTGATGGGTTCCAGTTCGGCTTTAAGGTTTTCGGTCCCGTCATCCCGATTGCCGCTTTCTTTTACCTTGGCGGCTCAGGTTTTGAAAGCATACTGGGCACTGCACTCCCTAAAGGCTCCCAAGGCATTGTCAATGATCTCGGCATTGCTTTATCCGGCATGATGCCTATGTCAAAGGAGCTTGCCGCCGTTGCTCTAACTGCCGTTGGAGCGATAACCGGCCTCGACGGATCAGGGTTTTCAGGAATTTCTCTCGCAGGCTCTATCGCACACCTCTTTTCGTCCGCTCTTCATACTGATCCCGCCGTTCTGACCGCACTCGGCCAAATAGCTGCCATCTGGGTGGGGGGCGGAACACTGGTCCCATGGGCGCTGATTCCCGCTGCGGCCATTTGCAAAGTTGATCCTTTTGAGCTTGCCAGAAAAAACTTCATTCCCGTCGCGATTGGCCTTTCTGTGACAGCTATCGCAGCCATGGTATTGCTTTGAAATTAAGTTGAAATATTCAGATTTTTTCTATACAATCATGGAAAAGCATAGAAGAAGGGGGAAGCGGCTTTGTCCATATTTACACTGCAGAAAGAGATAAACAAACAGCTCGACAGCTGTTTTGAAGAAATGGTCGAGATCAGGCGCCATTTTCATATGTATCCTGAGCTCTCGTTTCAAGAAGAAAAAACCGCCGCATTTATTGCTTCCTATTATGAATCATTAGGCGTCCCGATCCGCACGAATGTTGGCGGCAGAGGGGTTTTAGCATATATAGAAGGCAGCGAATCCGGCCCAACAGTCGCGTTGCGGGCCGACTTTGACGCCCTCCCCATTCAAGATGAAAAAGATGTTTCTTACGCCTCCAAAGTGCCGGGTGTCATGCACGCATGCGGCCATGACGGCCATACGGCAGCTCTTCTCGCAGTGGCAAAGGTCCTTCACCAAAACAGACATGAACTGAAGGGAACATTTGTGATAATCCATCAGCATGCGGAAGAATATTATCCGGGAGGCGCAAAGCCAATGATTGATGACGGCTGTCTTGAAAATGCAGATGTGATATTCGGCACGCACCTTTGGGCGACTGAGCCGCTCGGAACCATTCTCTGCCGCCCCGGCGCCGTGATGGCGGCGGCGGACCGATTTACGATAAAAATCCGCGGTAAGGGCGGCCACGGCGCTCACCCGCACGATACAAAAGACGCCGTCCTGATCGGCTCGCAAATCGTTTCCTCTTTACAGCACATTGTCAGCCGCAAAGTTAATCCGATTCGTTCCGCCGTCATTTCGACAGGCTCTTTTATCGCCGACAACCCGTTTAATGTCATTGCAGACCAAGCCACACTCATCGGCACAGCGCGTTCATTTGACGAAAGTGTCCGCAACGTTCTGGAGAAAGAAATTGAAGCAGTTGTAAAAGGAGTGTGCAGCATGCACGGCGCGTCCTATGAGTACAACTATGAACGGGGCTATCCGGCTGTTGTGAACCATCCTGCAGAAACGAGCCACTTGGTCAGAAGCGCAAAGAACACGGAGGGCGTTCAGCAGGTCATTGACGGTGAACCGCAAATGGGCGGCGAGGATTTTGCTTACTACTTACAAAACGTCAAAGGCACTTTTTTCTTTACTGGTGCCGCTCCTGAACAGCCAGAGCGCGTCTATCCCCACCACCATCCGAAATTCGATATCAATGAAAAAGCAATGCTGACAGCAGCAAAGGTGCTTGCGGGCGCCGCGATCACCTATCATACACTATAAAAAACAGCCGGAGTGTTTATTCTCCGGCTGTTTCCTTTGTAATTCTCATATGAAAAACGTGTCTTGCCGTCTCGCCAAGCTGAGAAAGCAGCTTATAATTGGCAATGCCGCCGACTGCCGCACCTACTCCGGGCAAAAGCTGCAAAAGCTTTACGACGTCGATATAATCGCGATATTCCTGCTGGAACACTCTCCAGTCGATACTCTTTTTCTCCGTCTCCCAATTGTCGATGACACAAAAAAGCGATTTGCGGCAGTCATCACTCGAAAACGCGAGCTGAAATACAAGCAGCAAAAACATTCTTTCTTGTGCATCCTTCACATCAAAGCCATAAATTGAGGATAAGGTAAATAAACACTTCATCTTAATCGAAAGCAGCAGCGGGAAATCGGCAATCCCTAAAAAAATGCCGCCCGCTCCGATACCGACTCCCTCAGCAGCGGCCACTTTCTGATAAGAAGCAATCGTTTTTTTCGCCAGTTCGTTTTTTTCGCTGAGCGAAAGTGCGCTTGTATCCTTCTTATAGGCGATGATATTGGAGCCGGCCATCGTCGCTTCCACCATTTTTTTCACACTTTCGGTGACGGCCGCATGAATTTTTTCCGGAATCCGCTCATTCACCTTCGTTTGCATACGCTTTGAAAAGCGTTCAAACATGGAATCTTTTCGCAAAAAATGCATTTTCCATTGAAGGGCTTCATGCATCAGCAGCTGGTTGTCTGTCATTTGACCTACCCCTTTTTAAGCTCACAGCTTTCCATGTTTTTTCAGTCTGGTTGTCATATAAGAAGGCATAATAACAAAAATCAAGACGGCAGAACCGATCAGCGCGTACAGAAACCCTGTCAAGCCGGCAGCATAGGCAGAAGCAGCAGACATCAGCAGCGCTTGTACGCTAAGTGCCGTTTTTAATAAAGAGAAATAACTTTTCAGCTTCGTTTCTGTTTTCACAGGGTAAAGCTCTTGAAGCGCCAAATGGTCAAAGTGGCCGAACAGCGGCAGAAGCTGAACGCCCGTAATAAAAATGGTAAACACGGTCAAAACCCCTGCAATGAGCGGGCTTGCCGACACATACATAATGATCAGCGCGAAAATGACCGTCAATCTGACGAGGATGCCCAAATAATCACTTGAACGTAAAAAGGCCCGGGTGAACATGTAGGCAAACGTTTTGCGCTGTTCAAACGGCACGAGACGCAGCAAAAAGTCGAGATACGTCCTGCGTTTCGCTTGCTTTCGTAAATGCGGCACATCAGTGAACAGGTTGGCAATTCGGTAGAAACGCTGCTTGCGTCTCAATTCGGACTCAATATGGCTCTCCCATTTAAACGTTTTCCGTTTTGCTGAGGAAGACATATAGAGATAAAGACCTGCCATAATGACATAAACCACAAGCGCATACATATAGACAGATTGGAAAACAAAATAAAGAACGAGCGTATTCGCCGCAAAGCGAATGATCACATCCATCGGTTTTAAGCTTCGGTCATTCTGAAAGGTCGTGCGCCATTCCATCACCTGATTCCACGCTTTCAGCAGCAAAAGCTGGGCAAAAACTGCCGCATACGATGCGAGCGAAGCCCCCGGTGCGACAGCGAAATAAAGCGGCATTGCAACAATGCTCAGTGCAATCAGCGGAAACAGCTGAGACACATAACTGTAGACAAACGCCTGCTTCAAGTAAGGCTCCATTTTTGCTTCAAGCGGCAATAAGAAGACAAGGTCAGCCTCTTTCAACAGCGTCCGCACATAAGAGCTTGTCAACACGAGCGAAAACAGTACGGCCATCACCCAGAAGGACGGAAAGTGAGCGGGAATGTCACGTATCCATTTGCTGTACCAGCTTGCAGCGCCCGCGAGAAAAAAGATCAAAACAATGACAAGGTGATCGTTGAGCATATATTTCATATACGTCCTTGTTTCTTTGATATGCTCCTGCAGCCGCGACTGCCAAATATCAAGCATATTATTCATGGCCAGCGTCTTCCTTTGTGAGTTCAAGATACAAATCGTCCAGCGCCGCGTCCTTCATTCCAAACTGCTCTCTGAGTTCGGACAGCGTGCCGCGCGCTCGCACCTCGCCGTTATGTAAAATAATAAACGAATCACAATAGCGCTCTGCGGTTGCCAAAATGTGCGTTGACATCAGCACGCTCGCCCCGCTTTTTTTCGCTTCATTCATCCGCTCAAGCAGCGCGTTAATCGCAAGCGGATCAAGTCCTAGAAAAGGCTCATCAATGATGTAGAGCGCGGGCTCTGCCAAAAATGCGCACATAATCATAACCTTTTGCTTCATTCCTTTAGAAAAATGAGCCGGGAACCACTTCAGCCTCTTTTCCATTCGGAATTCCTTTAAAAGCGGCGGCAGCCTTTTCTCCATCGTTTCTTTTGAGATACCGTATGCCATCGCTGTTAACTCCAGATGCTCCATCAGCGTCAGCTCTTCATATAAAACAGGTGTTTCAGGTATATAGGTGAATTGTGAGCGGTAGCCTTCCGGATCCTCAGCAAAGGTTTTCCCATTTAATTCGATTGATCCTTTATGCGCGTCCATCAGCCCGATGATATGTCTGATTGTTGTACTTTTACCCGCACCGTTCAGCCCGATTAAACCGACAATTTGATTCGGTTCAAGGGTGAATGATACGTTTTTCAAAACCGGATTTCTTGTATACCCGCCGGTCAAGTTCTTTACCGATAGCAGAGACATAGTTTCTCCCCTTATATTGTTTTCTTCATAGTACCAAAAACAAAGCATGATTTGAAACAATTCCCTTTTAACAAATGATGAATTTGCTGTCATAAAGAGACAGGTTTCCGGACATCATAATGGTTGTAGAGGAAAAGCATATCAACTGAAAAATGAGGTGTTTGTCAAAGACGTCTTAGATACAGTTGGATAGAAAATAAACATGTCCAATGCTCAAACCTTTTCTCTTCACTGAACTTGATGAATTCTTCTATGAAGCAAATTGTCAAATGAGGTGTTTATCGCAGGAATCGTTAGGCATTAAACAAGTCTTCATTTTATCGACAAATGAGGTGCTTACCAAAGGCATATCACATTTTCTTCACAAAGCTCTTCCTCTGCATTCAGGGTGAACGCTCGCCGTTCATCCTGTTTTCTATTTCCAGCATTTCTGTGGTACGATGAGTGTATACATACGAAACAATTTCATAAGGAGGAACTTTCATGCATAATGCAGAGAATTGTATCTTTTGTAAAATTATTGCCGGTGACATTCCATCCGCAAAGGTGTATGAAGATGAACACGTGCTGGCCTTCCTTGATATCAGCCAAGTGACAAAGGGACACACGCTTGTCATTCCGAAAACGCATATCAAAAACGTGTATGAATTTACGGATGAATTAGCAAAACAATATTTTCACGCTGTTCCGAAAATCGCCCGCGCCATCCGGGATGAATTTGAACCGATCGGCTTAAATACGCTGAACAATAACGGCGAAAAAGCAGGACAATCTGTTTTCCATTATCATATGCATATTATCCCGCGCTACGGAAAAGGAGACGGATTCGGAGCCGTTTGGAAAACACATGCTGATGATTACAAACCGGAGGATCTGCAGACCATCTCTTCCTCTATCGCGAAACGCCTGGCCTCATCATAAGATGGGGTTATTTTATTTGTGAGCATTTATAGCAAACATCCGTCAATTTCTTTTGATTATTCTAATTTTTTATCAAAAAACTGCATTTTTGTGATAGGATAATTGTATTATTTTATACATTAACGTGGAGAACAGGGAGAGGATCATGATGGAACGCACAACAAATTTTAACGCAGGTCCTGCAGCGCTGCCATTGGAAGTTCTGCAAAAAGCACAGAAAGAATTTATTGATTTTAACGAATCCGGCATGTCCGTTATGGAGCTTTCCCACCGCAGCAAAGAGTACGAAGCGGTGCACCAAAAAGCGAAAAATCTTTTAATCGAACTGATGGGCATCCCGGAAGATTACGATATTTTGTTTCTTCAAGGTGGGGCAAGCCTTCAATTCTCAATGCTTCCGATGAACTTTTTAACACCTGATAAAACCGCGCATTTTGTAATGACTGGGGCTTGGTCAGAAAAAGCCCTCGCTGAAGCAAAGCTCTTCGGGAACACCTCTGTGACAGCGACAAGCGAGGCAGACAATTACAGCTTTATTCCTGAAGTTGACCTTACAGATGTAAAAGACGGCGCGTATTTACATATCACGTCCAACAATACGATTTTCGGCACACAGTGGCAAGAATTCCCGAATTCCCCTATTCCGCTTGTCGCTGACATGTCCAGCGATATTTTAAGCAGAAAAATCGATGTGCCCAAATTTGACGTGATTTACGGAGGCGCCCAAAAGAACCTCGGCCCTTCCGGTGTGACAGTTGTCATCATGAAAAAAACGTGGCTGCAAAATGAAAATGCGAACGTTCCAAAAATCCTGACATATTCAACACATGTCAAAGCGGATTCACTTTACAACACTCCGCCGACATTTGCGATTTATATGCTGAGCCTTGTTCTGGAATGGCTGAAAGAAAACGGCGGTGTTGAAGCTGCTGAACAGCGCAATGAACAAAAAGCGCAGGTGCTCTACAGCTGCATTGATGAAAGCGGCGGATTCTATAAAGGACATGCCAGAAAGAACAGCCGCTCACGCATGAATGTTACCTTCACGCTTCGTAATGACGAATTAACGAAAACATTCGTTCAGGAAGCAAAAGAAGCAAAGATGATCGGCCTTGGCGGACACCGTTCAGTAGGAGGCTGCCGTGCTTCTATTTATAACGCGGTGTCTCTCGAAGACTGTGAAAAATTAGCTGCGTTCATGAAGAAATTCCAGCAGGAAAATGAGTAAAAAGTCTGGCTATGCAAACCGTTCGTTTGGTATACTGTTTGCATATCACATTCTTTAAGCCTTCGCAATAAATGACGAGCATATTATTGGAGGGCAAAAAGCTTAGCAGAGGAGAGCATAGATATGAAAACAAAAGAGTTAGTCATTATGGCTCTGTTTGCCGCAATCGGCGCAGCGCTTCATTCCATTATTCCGCCCTTTTTAGGCGGCATGAAACCAGATATGATGCTGATCATGATGTTCATGGGCATCCTTCTGTTCCCGCGGGTGCAAAATGTACTCGTCATTGGGATTGTGACCGGAATCATTTCCGCACTTACAACCGCATTTCCAGCCGGACAGATTCCTAACATCATCGATAAACCCGTGTCAGCGTTTCTGTTCTTCATCCTGTTCCTTTTGTTCAGAAAGAGCCAGAAAACAGGTGCAGCCGCAGTTCTGACAGCGATCGGGACCATCTTATCGGGCATTGTATTTTTATCGTCAGCTTTATTGATCGTCGGTTTGCCTGGCGGTTTCGCCGCATTGTTCGCGGCTGTTGTTCTGCCGGCCGCTGTACTGAACACAATCGCAATGATTATTATTTATCCGATTGTGCAAACCATTTTAAAACGTTCAAGCTTTATGGAAGCTGCTGAATAATTGTCACCCAAAACCTCTTCCGCTTCCGGGAGAGGTTTTTTTCGACAGAGAGTCCGCAGCCTGTCAGCATGTTTTAAACAAAGAGTTTTGTGAAAAAGATAAGACATAGTGTAAAGGCGGTTCCGGTTGAACAAACAAGCGCTTTCTGCCGGATGACCTTCTTGGGCGGATAAGAAGCAGCCTGGCTGAGGAGTCTGATATAGTAAACAGCGCCTGAAGCGAAGGCAAGGGTGATGCAGGATAACACAATTATAAAGACAGACAACCTTCTCCCTCCTTTTCACTTAAAAAATATGCTAAAATAAAGCAAGCTATGTATAGAAGTTCAGGCTTTCAACAAAAAACGAAAAATACTGAATGAATCCTATTTTCAAGAAAAAGACGGGGTGATTGTAATGGCGGACGGACGTTCTCTGCTAACAGGACTATTCGTAGGCGGCATTATCGGAGGGGCTGCAGTTCTTCTTACTGCACCTTCCTCAGGAGCGCAGCTGCGTGAAAAAATGAAAACCAATTATGATTCTTTCGAAGAAACGATCAAACGCTTAAAATCAGACGGACTTGCGTTAAAAGACCAGCTGATCAAAGCGGCCAAAGAAAGTACAGAAGTCATTAAAGATGTGAGCGGCGAGCTCCAAACGTCAATTAAAAAATGGCAGGAAGAGATCAAACCTCACCAGCAGGATCTGCAAAAAGAAATCGCTGATATTGAAGAGAAGATCAAACAGCTGGAGAAAACCTTACAAAACTAATATCCTATTCAAAAGAAAAAAATGCGGGCTAAAACTGGACCCGCATTTTTTTTTGACCGAAAAAGCCTCTCACCGCAACGGATTGTGAATTTATTAAAAAATTCTTACATTTTCATCTTTATTAATCTTTATTTTATTGGCATAATAGAGAAAAAGAAAAAGAGAAGCAGGTGACGTAATGAATCGAGTGGAACCGCCCTATGATGTGAAAGAGGCTCTGGTCTTCACCCAGAAAATGGCTCAGCTTAGCAAAGCTCTTTGGAAATCGATCGAGAAAGATTGGCAGCAATGGCTTAAACCGTATGACCTGAATATTAATGAGCATCATATTTTATGGATTGCGTATCAATTGAATGGAGCTTCCATTTCTGAAATCGCGAAATTCGGGGTCATGCACGTATCAACCGCATTCAACTTTTCAAAAAAGCTGGAAGAGCGAGGATATTTAAGATTCTCCAAACGGCTGAATGATAAACGGAACACATACGTCCAATTGACTGAGGAAGGGAATGAAGTATTCTGGAGCTTGCTCGAGGAATTCGATCCGACTCGCAACGCGGTTTTTAAAGGGTCACAGCCACTTTATCATTTATTCGGAAAATTCCCTGAAGTGGCAGAACTGATGTGTATGATACGCCATATTTACGGCGATGATTTTATGGAAATTTTCGAAACGTCACTCACCAATATTGACAATGACTTTGAAAGCGCAAACGGAAAACTGAAGAAAAAAGCAAAGGACAGTGCTGCGGATGAACCGGCAGAAGAGCTCGAACCTGTAAACAGTTAATCAAAGTGCTTCATGATGCCGATAAAGACTTCCATCAGCTCTTGATAAAGCCCTTGCTCATACAAGGAAAAAATGGTTTCATGAACATCTAATTTTTCATTCAGCTGTCCGGCAAAAAGCGCAAGGAGCTTATCGAAGGTTACAAATCCTTGCGCTTTTTGTGCTGCCAGCTCATCCGACAATTCATCGCATATCCTCATAACCTCTTCCCCTTCTTCCCTGCTCAGCCCTTTGTCAATGAGAAGCGCATAGAAAGGGTACCTGTCCATATCTACTGTTTTCACTAATAATTGTATGTAATATTCTAATCGCTCAATGCGATGATCCATCGAATCCATCCACACCACTTCTTTCTATCTTTAATCTTATTTTAGCTGATAATTCACTGAGAAGAAAGTTCTAACCCCATATTTCGCAGTTTGTTTGCTTGTTTCAAAAAAATACCTGCCGGATGATATTTTTTCTTAAAAAAGCATTGATTTTTTCTCTTAGGAGGAGTAAATTATTTTGAGATTCTAATCAAGATGTATGGAAGGATGACTTTAATGAATTGCTGGAAGACCATAAATCTCATGAAGGATTATGGCGCCGTTCGCATCATATTAATTGCTGTATGTTTTATGATTTTGGTTTTTATATCTACCTTTTTAGCATTTGAGCTGCTGCGGCCCGGCACAAGCTTAAGCGATGAATATGTACCTGTATTCGGCGGATTGCTCGTCTTTATTTTATTTGCACATAAAGTCATCCATGTCCTGCCGATCATCTGCAAAAAAAGAAAATCAGAAAAAAAGTTTTCCATATTGCGCATGCGCGCATGGAAACGGATACCAAAAACGACTATGCTGATTTCACTGGTAAGCCCGTTTTTGCTGATAACGCCTGTATTGTTTTACGCTGCGCTGGCTTTTCCAAATCATGCCCATTATTTCTGCATGATTTCGGGCATTCATGCCGGCTACTGTCTCCCTGACTTCTTGCTGGCCCTCAAGTTGATACAAGCGCCGAAAGCCGCTTTTATTGACCAGGAAGCAGACGGCTTGGATATTCTTGTTGAAAAGTAGCCAAACCTTGTCCCTAGTAGCGATTTTTCAATTTGCATTCTATCTTTTTTAATAAATATTTGGTAATGTAATATGGGACAGTTCAGAGAGAGGGGGAATCTCCCATCATTTTATTCTATTTTATCGTGGCTGCCATGTTTATTTTATATTTCATAAACAGGCTCACCAATACACTATGCCTTGTCAGAGAGATTCCTGAAGAGCGGCAGGATAAGGTATTCCGATTTATCAATGTATCTATATTAATTTTACTGATCTCTTCATTTGTGGAGATCTCCTTTACTGTGTAAATATGAAAGAAAGCCTAGCTGCTGATTCAGCAGCTAGGCTTTTTATTTTGATTAGCACAGCCAAGAAGCGCCGATGATAATCAATAAAATAAATAACACAACCAATAAAGCGAAACCGCCTGCAAATACTTCACCCATCTTAAAAAGCACCTCCTGTAAAAAGCTTTATTTTCCAATTACATCTTATGCAATTCATGATTGAAACGATTAGGCGCTAGTGAAAATAAAGGATCGCTTATCTTGCAAGCGATCCCCGGGTTGCTTAGTAGATGTAAGCTGCACCTACGATGATAAGCAAAATGAACAGTACTACAAGCAATGCGAAACCGTTAGAGTATCCTCCGCTCATGTTACATACCTCCTTTTCTTGATCAATATATAAGTATGCCATCAGCAAAAGTTTGACTAGACGAATGCCCTTTATTTAAAATCTTTTTACAGAAAGCCACAATGTGTTATGATACGCTTAGGTAATTTAATTTGGAATGATTAGGAGTGTTTGAAAACAATGAAAAAAATCGCAATAGCAGCTATCACCGCATCAAGCATCCTCGCTCTCAGTGCTTGCAGCGGCGGCGACAAAGAAGTCATCGCAAAAACAGACGCAGGCGATGTAACGAAAGGCGAGCTTTACACAAACATGAAGAAAACAGCTGGCGCAAGCGTCCTGACACAGCTGGTGCAAGAAAAAGTATTGGACGAGAAATATAAAGTGACAGATAAAGAAATTGACAACAAGCTGAAAGAATACAAAACACAGCTTGGCGATCAATATACTGCCCTCGAAGATCAATATGGAAAAGATTACCTTAAAGAGCAAGTAAAATATGAATTGCTTACACAAAAAGCGGCTAAAGATCAAATTAAAGTAACAGATGCTGATACCAAAGAATACTGGGAAGGCTTAAAAAACAAAATCCGCGCAAGCCACATCCTTGTCGCTGATAAAAAGACAGCTGAGGAAGTAGAGAAAAAGCTGAAAAAAGGTGAGAAATTTGAAGACCTTGCAAAAGAATACTCTACAGACACTGCTTCATCTTCACAAGGCGGAGACCTTGGCTGGTTCGCAAAAGACGGTATGGTGGAAGAATTCAGCAAAGCTGCATTTAAATTAAAAACAGATGAAGTCAGTGACCCTGTCAAATCACAATACGGCTATCATATCATCAAAAAGACAGAAGAACGCGGCAAATACGATGACATGAAAAAAGAACTGAAATCCGAAGTTCTTGAACAAAAACTAAGTGACAACGCAGCCGTTCAGGAAGCTGTTCAAAAAGTTATGAAGAAAGCTGATATCGAAGTAAAAGATAAAGATCTGAAAGACACATTTAATACTTCTTCAACAAGCGAGAGCACTTCTAGTTCTAAATAATAAAAAAAGCTGTGCAAGCTCATTGAGCTGCACAGCTTTTTTATGCGATAGAATGGTTTTGATTCTCTTCTTCAGGCTGCTGAGAACTGCGGCGTTCTCTCTCCTTTTCCATCCTTTCCATATATATCTGACCTTCTTTTTCAATAAAGGACTGGTCTGCTTTTTCTTCTTCTTTGGCTGCCGCCACAAGTTTATATGCACTGAAAATGATGCCTACAATACAAAGATACACCCACCATGGAAAAAATAACACGGGCTTCCCCCCCCCTTTTACATAGATTCTTTATTCTTAAATCTATGCGGGAATGAGACGAGTTATGAGCGGCAAAAGCGCATAAAAAAGGACTGATCTGAATGGTTCAGCATCAGTCCTTTTTTATTATTTATGAAAAGTCGGTTTGTAAAAGGAACGGTTTTCCAGTGCAAATACACGTTCAGTGTACTCGCCCGGCTTCACGCGCTCAAGCGCTCTGTCCATCATATTCATTTTGGCATCCAGGTTGTCTATATAGTGTAGAATTTCCGCTTCTTTCACCATCGGCGGCTTCGGGCTTCCCCACTCCGCTTTGCCGTGGTGACTCAAAATCAAGTGCTGAAGAATTAACACCTCTTCAGAATCAATTTGAAGCTCTTCAGCCGCTTTTGACAGCTCTGTGACCATAATCGAAATATGGCCGAGCAAATTGCCTTCGACCGTATACGAAGTGGAAACAGGGCCGGACAGCTCTTTCACTTTTCCGAGATCATGCAGGATAACACCCGCATAAAGCAGATCGCGGTCAAGAGACGGATATAAATCCGCAATGGATTTCGCCAGATTCAGCATAGAGACAACATGATACGCTAAACCGGAGACAAACTCATGGTGATTTTTTGTAGCCGCCGGATAATCCATAAATTCTGCTTCGTGTTTTTTGACTAAAAACCTTGTAATCCGCTGGATATTCGGATTTTTCATTTCAAATATATATTGAGTGATGGTGTCCATCATTTCATTTTTCGGAATGGGCGCGGTTTCTAAAAAATCATCAATATTGACGTCTTCATGCTCGCTCACTGGTCTGATATTTCTCAGCTTCAGCTGGGTGCGCCCGCGGTAATGGTGGACATCCCCCACGACTTTCACAATCGTCTGCGGCGCATAGGTCACTTCATCACTTTGCTTGGCATCCCACAGCTTCGCTTCAATATCGCCTGACTGGTCTTGCAGCATCAGCGTTAAAAATGGTTTCCCGTTGCTGGCAATCCCTTTCGTCAAGGATTTAATCAATAGATATTGGTCCACCTGTTCGCCAACCTCATGTAGCATAATCCCTTTAGCCATTCTATTAAAGCTCCCTCCGTATCTTATCTTACATAATACCAGTATATCACATACCGATTTACAGCTATAGAACCTCTTTTATGACACCAAATGAATGATTTGGCTGCTTTTAAACGCATCCTTTACATGATCATGACATGTAAAATACAAAATCTGCCTTCCGCCTTCACATAAATCATAAAGAACGTCTAATACACGTTTGAGCCTTTCCTGATCAAAATGAACAAAGCTGTCATCAAGCTGGAATGGAAGCCTTGACCCATCCTGACGCATAACGGCCAGAGCAAATCGGATCGCTGTATACAGCTGCTCACACGTCCCCTGTGACAGCTCTTCCGCTTGATAAACCGTTCCATCACAATGCATGACCATAATGGAATCATCCGTTTCGGAAAAATAAATCGTTTGGTAGCTTCCGTCAGTCAGCGGGCGGAAAAATTCTCCGGCCGTCTCCAGAAGGCGCGGGAGCTCGACTTTTTTATGCCGCTCCAATTTGTTTCTGATCACTTGTTTGATCATTTGGATCGAGGCCCATTTTTTAGCGGTGTCTTTCACACGTTCTTTTTGCATTTCGGTTTGAAGCTTGAGGTCTGATACCAACCCTGAAGCCTCTAACTGTTCCTGTTTAACAAAGAGCAATGCGATTTGGCTGCGAAGCTGTTGGATCTCCTCGGTCAGCCGCTCTTTTCTTTCCTTCTCAATTAATTGCTTGTTTTTCAATTCAGAAAGCGTATTGGAATCCGCCAGTTCAAGCTCAACCGGGTGTCCGCTTTGAAGCTGCGCGTTTACATGATGGAGCTTGTTCTCCGTATCCTTCAGTTGCCTACAGACCTCAGCTATTGCGCAAAACTCATTTCTGTCTTTTGTAGCCGCCGCGGCAAATAACTGTTCGATCCGGGCTTCAAAATACTGGATTTCTTGTTCCAGCTCCAACAGCTGTTCCTTTGTATAATGAATATCTGTTTCAATTCCTTTTCTTTGTTTCTCGATTTCTTTTTCACGTTCAACGTTTTTCCTCAGTGTGTGAAGGGCTTCCGAGATGGACATATTCTGACTCTGATCTGCAGGATGAACCATGCTGACGCGTTCTTCGAATGTTCGCCGGCGCTTTTTCAGCCTGCCTGCTTCAATTGTCAGCTCATGCTTTTTCTTCACTTCTTTTTTGACATCCTTCATTAAGCTGTATGCATCAAGCAAAAAAGACGGATCTTCCATGAATCCGAGCTCCTTCATAAAACGCTCGACCTGAGTAAAGGACGGGGCCATATCGGTTTCCCACTGTTCAAACTGCTGGATGACCCTTTCATAAGCCGCTTCTTTTTGCTGGAGCACTGCCCGCTGTGTGATGAGATGCTGTTTATTGCGGTCATCCTCCCATAACGCTTCTCTTAGTGCTTCGGCTTCTACCGGCGACATGTCCGTCACTGGCTGTCTCGTCTCCCGGCTGTTTCGGGAAGACGGTGTTTTTTTACCTAATGCAAGCCAATACACAATCAGTGCAGCGCCGATGCTTATGGCGGGAATCCATTGCTGAAGCAGCAGAAAGAGAACGATGAACAACATACCAGCTGCAATGACAGTCTTTTTCTGTTTAACCTGCTGCCTTTCAAAAAACTTCAGCTGTTCTCGCAGCTTCGCTTGCTCTTGATGCTGCCCCTGTGCTTCATCATATGCTTTAAGGGCCGCTTCTTTATCTTTTCTATCGCTGTTTTCAAGAATGGCGGACGAAGCGGCATGAACGGCCTTTTCTGCGTCTTCCAGCTCTTGCCGAGCAAGTTCAAACGTCTCATCAAGCTGCCGTTTTCTGTCTCTTGCCTGCACATATTGCTGCACCGCCTGCTGTAGCTGCCATTCATAGTCATAAGACGTGTTCATATTCAGGAGTTCATTTTCATCCGTTTTATTGAGCTGTTCCAGCCCTGCCGCTGCCTGTGCGGACGACTGGCGCAGCTGTGCCTGAATGGCGGCGAGCTGTTCTCCGCAGGATTGGTACATATGAAACGCTGCGGAAAGCTCTTGTATCAGCGTTTCTTTCGCCAACATTTCTTGATCCGGATTAAGCTTTTGCACCTGTTTGTCCAGCTCCGCCATCTTCACTCGAAGCGCCTCCGCCTGTGCGGATTTCGGGTGAAGATGAAATTCATATTTTTCCAGCTGGTGCAGCCCGTCAGCCGGAAATTGTCCCGCCTGTTCCGGATATTGTGCCATCGCCTGTTCGAGCGCAGCTTTTTCATTTAGCAGCGGCTTCAGCTCAATCGCTCCCTCAAACGATCGGATATGTCCTGCCGCCTCTTGCAATTCGGTTTCTGCGGCTGCAAGACGGGATTCGAGCGTTCTTTTTTCTTCAAGAAGCTGATGATAACCCGCTTCCTCTGCTTCAGCCTGTTTTAGCTTCGCTGCCAGCTGCTTAAGCGTTTCCAGCTCTTGATTCAATTGAGGATTTCGCCCGTTTGGTTTATAGAGGCTTTCGCTTTCCTTTGTCAGCCGTGAATCAAGCTTAGATACGGCTTCAGCGCCAAACAAGCTGGAAAACAGCAGAAATTCCCCAATCTTGTCCCGATTAAAGGCGTGAATTTCCTGCAGCCCGAATACATCAAATGAATAAATGGCTTTGTACAGCGCCCTGTCCGTGCCTTGAAACAGCTGCTTTAAAACATCTCCCTGCTTCACTTCGCCGTTTTCTGTGTACACTCTTAGCTTTTCGGCAGTCCCTTTCGTCCGTTCGATCCTCAACACCCCATATTCGGGATGTTCAGCTTCAAGAACACCTCCGTAGACACCGCCTGTTTTCGGTTCATATTTTTTCGTTTTCGGAAAACCAAACAGCATGCTTTCAATAAATGACATCATCGTCGTTTTTCCTGCCTCATTTAATCCGTAGATTAATTGGACAGGCGAGGCGGAAAAGTGAAAGGTCCGATTGGAAAATTTCCCGTATTGGTAGATATGTAAAGATTTAATTCGCAAAGCTTTCACCGCCTCATGTTTCAAGCACCTTAAGCTGTCTTTTCAATAAAATCTGTGCCTGCTCTTTTATTTCCTTTAGCTCCTCTTGGCTAAACCGGTCCGCGTGCCTTCTATACACAGGATGTCGCTCAAGCCCCTCCAGCACATCTGACAGATCGCCGCGATCAATGTCAGTAAATAAACCGCCAAAAAAAGGATCCAGGCTTGTAAGGTTTGTTTCATGTTCTGTCTCGTCCTCCAATGAGAGAGGCCAAATGAAGTGTTCTTCCTCCGCCTCTTGCTCCTGAAACGCTTCAAGAAGCTCATCCAAAGTGCCTCTCGGCGCCTCCAGCAGCCATTGTGGTGCGGCCCCTTGCAACACGAGTCTGACACAAACAGGGCTCCCCTTTATCCGCAGCTTCGAAAACGCGTCCTCAATCATTTGGAAAAGGGCGGTCACATTCTTTACCTCCGTCACATCAACTGCCGCTTTTTCCCACAAGACATCATGCGCTTTCTGGAAGTCATACGAAATGTCTCCGCTGGCCACACGAACAAGATAATAGCCTTTGTCTCCCGTCTCCTTCATATGGCGAGCTTGCGTATTTCCCGGATAGATGACCGCCGGGTGCTCGGCAGAAAGAATCTGGCGTTTATGAATATGGCCAAGCGCCCAATAATCCATCCCGCTTTTCACGAGATCATCATGTGTAAACGGGCAATACGGATCGTGTCCTTCAGCTCCTGACAGCGTGCCGTGAAGCATACCGATATGAAACGGCGCGTCAGTCGACCTCCGATAGCGGACGGCTTGGTTTTCCGTCACGGCTCTCTCCTGATAACTGAAGCCGTAAATGCTTGCCATGCGCCTGCCTTCCTTATAAAACGATTTTTCTTCAGGTACAGCGGACGAAAAAATATGGACATTCTCAGGCCATTCAATCGGCGTCCACTCCCCGCCAAGATGATCGTGGTTCCCAAAGATCACATAAACTGAAATCCCGCACTCTCTGAGTCTTTCAAACTGCTTTCTTAAAAAGAGCTGGGCCTTTAAACTTCGATTGGCTTCATCAAACAGGTCCCCCGCCAGCAAAATGAAATCAACGTTTTCTCTCACTGCGGTATCTATCATATGTCTCACGCTTGCAAACGTACTTTCTTTGATCCGGGCAAAAATCGGTTCCGGCAGATGCGATATCCCGTAAAACGGGCTGTCGAGATGTAGATCTGCCGCATGAATAAAGGTTAGATCCGTCAACATTCTGCTCCTTTCCAGGATGAAGTACCCTTATTTTAGCACCGAATTCTGGCGAATGCACGTTCTGTCAATAAAGAAACAGCCCGAGGATCCCCAGGCTGTTTTTCAATCAGTTTTTCGCTAAACGAAGCGCTTGTTTGATCGCTTTGAACGCGCTTGAATTGCCGTAAATCAACACACCGCCTTTGTAAATTCTGGCGCCGATGACAGCCAGTATGACAATGGTGAGCAGTGTGATTCCGATACCGGCAGCAGCCTGCCAGAACGGAATATCAAGCATGCCGACGCGCAAAAACATAATCATTGGCGTAAAAAACGGAATAAACGAGGTTACCGTAATAAATCCTGCGTCAGGTGCATTCAAGCCGAACATCGCGATCATAAAACCGGCGACAACCAAAAGTGTCATTGGCGTGATCGTTTGCTGCACGTCCTCTATTCTGCTGACGACACTGCCGAGAAACGCGGCGAGTGTCGCGTATAAAAAGTATCCGAGCAAAAAGAAAATCACAGCATAGATGACAGTGGCTGCTGAAACGTCGGTCAGATTAAGGAATCCTCCGACAGATGAAGCTGTTTCGCTCGTTTTGTTCAGCTTTAGCGACAATGAGCCAGCGGCTATGATGACAGCAAGCTGCGTCATTCCGACGAGCCCGATGCCAAGCAGCTTTGCAAACATCTGCTGGATCGGCGGCATGCTTGAGATCAGGATTTCCATGACACGCGAGGATTTTTCGGTTGCGACCTCCATCGCAATCATACTGGCATACATAATGACTGAGAAATAAATGACAAACAGCATAATGTAAACAAGCCCCGCTGTCTGGCCAAGCTCTTCCTCAGACTTCGCCCCCTCTTTCAGCGTCTCCTGTCCGACAGTAACGGGCGCATAAAGACTGCTGATCGTTTCCTGCGAGACACCGAGATCCGCTGTTCCGACAGCCGTTTTGGTTTGCGTCAGCGCCTGCTGCAGCGTATGGTACGTGCTATCATCAGAAATCGTTAACGCTTTATAAGTTCCTGAAATGGCCCCTTTTTCATCTCGTTTGATGATAAGCATGCCATCGAGCGCTTCATCTTTGACTTGCTTTGTGACCTCATCCTCCGATTGCTTCGACTGCTTCACATCTAGACCGCCGTCTGTATCCACCGCTTTCAGCTGCTTCGAGAAAATCGGATATAATTCGTTTGTTTCATCAACAACGGCGATTTTTTCTTTCGTATCATCACCTTGAAACATAGAAATGATCGACTCCATATTCGTTACAACTAAAACAAGCAGTACCGTGATGACAGTCGAGATAATAAAGGATTTTGCCATTATTTTATTTTTATATGTATGAGAAAGCATGAGCCAAAATTTATTCATAGACGGCACCCACCTTTTCTATAAAAATATCGTGCAGTGACGGCTCTTCAAGCTCAAACTTTCTAATAAACCCTTTCCCTTGGAGCATGGCAAAGATCTCTTGAGAAATATCTTCATTAGCGATCTGCAGCTTGACGCCGCCAGCCGTTTCCTTCCATTTGAGAATGCCTTCATGAGACTGCAAAAAACGCAGATCGTCATCGGAGTGGATCGTGACATTTTTCTTGCCGAAGGAACGCTTGATCTCCTTCAGCCTTCCTTGCACAACCGGCTTTCCTTTCTGTAATATGCACAGGTGCTCACAAAGCTCCTCCACATGCTCCATCCGGTGGCTGGAAAATAAAATAGAAACACCGCTGTTTTTAAGAGAAATCACAGACTCTTTTAACAGCTCAACATTGACAGGGTCCAGACCGCTGAACGGTTCATCAAGGATCAGCAGCTCCGGCTTATGCAAAACAGCCGAAATGAATTGGATTTTCTGCTGGTTTCCCTTCGAAAGCTCTTCCACCTTCTTATTCTCGTAATCTGTTATATTGAAGCGTTCAAGCCATGTGCCGAGCTCTTTTACAGCCTCCTGCTTCTCCATCCCTTTTAATCTGGCAAGATAGACAAGCTGATCTTTCACCTTCATTTTCGGATAAAGGCCCCGCTCTTCCGGCAAATAACCGATTTTGTTGCTGATATTGTAATTCACAGGACGGCCTTTCCAGCTGATTGAGCCCTCCGTAATGCTTAATAAACCAAGGATCATGCGAAACGTCGTCGTTTTTCCCGCTCCGTTTGCGCCTAAAAGACCGAACATTTGCTGCTCCGGAATGTCTAAGTCCAATCCGTCAACAGCTTTATAATCTCCAAATGTCTTCGTTACGTGATCAATCTTAAGCACCAAATCTCCTCCTTTCCTGACCCATTATATACTAATTTTGGATCAAACTTAATAAAGGATTTTGAATTCTTTTTTAGAATATAAATATAAATGAAGAAAGACTGATAAACCTTGAAAATGGAGGGGAAACCTGATGGCTGATTATTTCCTTACAGCTTTTGATCCTTCGGGGGAAACACTGGTTAACGAGCGATTTGAGGCAGAAAATGAAGAAACGGCTAAAATGCGTGGTGAAGCCCTATTAAAAGAAAAAGAGCTGCACAGTCACACCCATCGTGTAGTCAATGCAGCCGGAAAGCTGATTTTGTTTCATAGATGATCAGCTTTCCGGCTGATCTGTTACGCTTGAAACTTCGGCTCTCGTTTTTCCAAAAAGGCACGGATTCCTTCCTGGTGATCCTTGGTCCTTCTCATTTTCTCTTGGGCGCTGCGTTCAAGTGCAAGCACCTTTTGCAGTTCTTCAAGCTGGAGGCTTTGAAAGATGGCTTTTGTTTCGATCATCGCCAAAAGAGGCGAGGCCAAAAGGGTTTCAATAAAGGGTCTTGCGCCTTCCGCAGGGTCTCCGGCAAATGTCCCGTCAAGGAGGCCCATATCGGTGCCTTCCGCGGCGGAAAGTTTTTTCCCGCTCCAAATGAGCTTTTTCGCCTTCGCTTCCCCAATTCTTTTCTTCAGCAAATAATGCCCTCCGCCGTCCGGAACAAGCCCAATGCCAATAAAATTCATCGCGAGAACGGCATTTTTTTCCGCGAGCACAATGTCAGCGCAAAGCGCTAAACTCAGACCCAGTCCCGCAGCAGCGCCGTGAATAGCTGTAATTGTCACTTTCTTCATCTGATATAATGACAGAGTGACAGCCTCAATCGTATCCATCAGCCGCTTAAATTGATCAGGGTCATGCTCTGATGTCATCATCCGAATATCTCCGCCGGCTGAAAAGCCTTTCCCGGTTCCTCTCAGGAGAACGATGAGCGCCTCGCTTGCAGCTGCCTTTTCAACCGCCTCCTTCAGTTCAGACAGCATCTGTTCATTCAGGGCGTGATGGGCTTCAGGACGATTCAAGATAATCTCCGCAACGGTTCCATTCGATTCATATTGAATAAACTCCATGTGAAGCACCTCCATGTATGCGTTTCCTTTTTTCTTTCTCCTATACATTCCCCGCCATCCTCCAATAAACCTCTTTATTTTTCAAGATCAATAGATACTGAAAAATGCATATTGTTTGAGTGGAAACATAAAGTTTTATATAGTGAAAGAGGGCTATTCGAAAGGAGGAGAGGAAGCATGGATAAATTGCTTGTCAGTTTACTGTTAAGTTTATTTGTGGTGTACTTTCCCCCTTCGGACGTCGTTCTGCCTTCCCAGCTTGAAGAAACCACTGACAGCTATGTGCCTATGTCCTCATATCCGCAGGAAACACAGTCGGCCAAAACGCCGTCGCCGGGCAGCCTGTACATCGCAGAGCTAATCAAAGAATACAGTCCGCTGGCGCTGTCTGTCAGGCAGCTGTCTGTCAAACCCCTTGACGAACCGCTGATAAACAGGCTGGAAAAGGTTTGCGCCGTCCCTGTCAAATACCAGTCTAATTACCTCCGAATATAAATGTTCTTGTTTGTAACTCACCCCATTAGCCAACACTACATTCGGAGGGATTTTCATTGAATATTAAAGAAAACGATCTGCCGGGCATCGGCAAAAAATTTGAAATCGAAACGAGAAGTCACGAAAAGATGACCATTATCATTCATGATGACGGAAGAAGAGAAATTTACCGGTTTCATGACCGGGACCCGGATGAGCTTCTTTCCAATATCTCATTGGATGATTCCGAAGCAAGGCAAATTGCGGCTATTCTCGGTGGCATGGTCTATAAACCACAAGCACTGGAGTCGATCGAAATGGCCTTCAGCGATCTCATTATTGAATGGTTTAAGGTTGAAAAAGGCGCCAAGTCGATCGGGCGAACACTCGGGGAGCTTGATGTCCGCCAGAACTGCGATGTCACTGTGATCGCCATCATCAAGCACAGCCGGGAAAAACTTTTAAACCCTGGGGCAGACTCGGTTATTGAAGAAAATGACACACTTGTCCTCTCAGGTGAAAGAAAGCATCTGAAGAAACTGATTCACGATTTTCTTTCTGGAGAGGGCGTGTAATCGGCCGATGGATCATCTTGTATTTGAAGTCGGGACTGCGCTTGTGCTTGTGGCGCTTGCCAGTGTGATCGCCAATAAAATTAAATTTTCGATTATTCCGTTTCTGATTGTGCTGGGCATGCTGCTTGGACCCCACGCTCCGAAAGCGGGGATTATTGACCTTACATTTATAGAAAGCAGTGAAATCATCGCGTTTTTCGGGCGGATGGGCGTGCTGTTCCTCCTCTTCTATCTCGGACTCGAATTCTCTGTTGGAAAATTAATCAAATCTGGAAAGTCAATCGCGGCCGGCGGAACGATTTATATCTTGATTAATTTCAGCCTCGGGCTGCTTTACGGGTTTATCACTGGGTTTTCTTTTCTGGAAGTCCTCGTCCTTGCAGGCGTCATCACGATCTCATCAAGTGCGATTGTCGCAAAAGTGCTCGTTGATTTAAAAAGAACGGCCAATCCGGAAACCGAGCTGATCCTCGGTATTATCATGTTTGAGGATATCTTCCTTGCCGTATATTTGTCCGTTGTTTCCGGCCTTGTGTTAGGTGATGCGACATCAGTCGGGAGTGCGTTTTTGTCCATTTTGATCGCCTTCAGTTATATGCTGCTGTTTTTTATCGCAGCCAGAAAGCTCCCGCCTCTATTGAATAAGCTGTTGGACATTCGCTCAAATGAAGTGTTTATTATCGTCATTTTCGCCGCGCTCTTTTTTATTGCCGGATTTTCAGAGACGATTCATGTAGCGGAAGCGATCGGCGCGCTGCTGCTCGGTTTGGTTTTTTCCGAAACAGAGCATTCCGACCGGATTGAACACCTTGTCGTTCCGTTTCGCGACTTCTTCGGCGCGATGTTCTTTTTCAGCTTTGGCCTCAGCATTGATCCGTTTTCGTTAGGTGAAGCGGTTTGGCTTGCTTTAGGAGCAGTCATTCTGACCATTCTCGGAAACTTTATCGCCGGAATGGCGGCCGGACGGCGCGCAGGGCTTTCTCATAAGGCGTCATCGAATATCGGACTGACAATCGTATCACGGGGAGAGTTTTCAATTATTGTTGCGAATCTCGGGATAGCCGGCGGCCTGTCAGCCACATTAAAGCCGTTTGCCGCATTATATGTTCTCATTCTGGCGATTTTAGGACCGCTTTTAACAAAGGAATCAAAACGAATCTACCGCCTGCTGAACAAGGTATTTAAATGGAAGCCAGGGGTTCAGCCTGCAAGAAAACAGGGATAAAAAAAGCAGCACTGTGATCAGTGCTGCCAGCTTGTAGAGAAAACGACGTTTTTTCTACAAGCTTTTTTTGTTTTCTGCTGTTTCTTTAGTTGTTCAGCTAATTTCAAAAGCAGAAAAAGAGCTCCCACAAACCTAGCCCTGCTTGGCTAGGTATGTGGCAATCTTCTTCATGTTCTGGCATGCGGCTGTGAGGAGAACTTGTTCACT